>CALVAZ010000120.1 GCA_944325675.1 Candidatus Gastranaerophilales bacterium | reverse complement strand
GAAAATAAGATAAGATTGTTAGGAGGCAAAATAGAGAGAAAAGATGAAATAGTATCTCCTGTTGAGCTTACGGAGGAAATACGAAATGAGTCCTACATATAAACGTTGGTATGATCATGACCCGTTACTTTTAGAAGTTATTGAGCTTTTGAGAAATTATCAGACAGAATTGAGAGCTCAAGCAGAAGTTTTTTTACAAAAGATTGAAGAAAAAGTTTCGAAAGAGACAGTTGATAAATTTTATGCAATGGTCAAGCCTGTAAATGCAAATAACCGTTGGTATGACAAAGATCCGGTTATATCAAGAACAGTTGAAATTTTGCGTATTGTACCTCCTGAAGCACAACGTATTTGTGCTCAAAATTTCATCAAAACTCTTAAAGATATGGGAATTGATTATAAAAGTCCCAATGCTCAACAATAATAATGTTAGATATTGATTGTTTATCCGGTGAAAAATTTTTAGAATTCAGAGATTACGTGAAAAAATCGTGGTCGTTTGCTGTTACCGGATTAACTTCTCTTTTACGGCTTTTGCTTGTAAAAAATGCGCTGGATTGTTCAAAGAAAAAAATTTTGTTAATAACTTCAACTGAGCAGAATGCTCTAAAATTTCAAAATGATTTTAAAAGGGCTTTTGATATTGAAGCGTCATTAATTCCGTTTCAAAATATTTCAATGTATGAGGCTATTTCACCCAATTTATATGAATATTCAGAACAAATAAAAATATTGCGCGAAAAGCCTAATTTGGTAATTTGTCCCGTAAAAACTTTGCTTGAAAAATTTCCGACAGAAGAATTTTTTCAAAAGAATTCTTTGAACATAAAAATAGGTGATGAAGTTGATTTGAAAAAATTGACTCAAAACCTCGTAAATCTCGGGTACAAACGTGTAACTATGGTTAGTGATGTTGGCGAATTCAGTATAAGAGGTGATATTGCAGATATTTTTTCGTTGGATGAAAATCCTGTGAGGATTGAGCTTTGGGGAGATGAAGTTGTTGATATAAGATATTTTAACAATGAGACGCAAAAATCAGTTGAAAAAATTAAATCTGCCGAAATTTTACCTGTTCATAAGTTTATTATTGATGAAAACAGCCCTAAACTTGATGCTGAGGACGATGGGTATTTTGAAGGAATTGATGTTTATCAAAGTTATTTCAATAATAATTTTGTAAGTGTTTTGGATTATTTTAAAGATTACATAATCATTTTTGATGAGACATCTGAGATTTATTCAAAATATGAATTTGTTGCGGAAAATTTTGAAAAACAGCTTGAAGAAAACCTTAAATTAGAACTTATAAAACCTCTAAAAGCCAAAAACCACTTTACATTTGAGGATTTTTTAAGAAAAACTTCGTATTTTGTCAAAATCGGCATGAACAATTTTCTTGATGGGGAAATGGACGATATAATCGAATTTAATGCCATGCCGTTGCAAAATTTTGAGGCAAATCTTGATGCGATTGCTGATTTTATAAAATCAAAAAAAGATTACAAGATTATTATTGCAACAGACTACCCTGAACGTGTTAAGCAAATTTTAGGTGAAAGAGAAATATTTGACGTCGCTTATTCTGAAAGTATTGCGAGTGTGGGTGCTATTCTTGAGGATTTTAAAACAATAGTAATGACGGACAGAGAGCTTTTCAACAAGCGCTCTAAAGAAATAACTGTGTCAAAACGTTCGTATTACAAAGAAAAACCCGAATACATAGAAAACATAAACGATATCCAAGAGGGCGAATATGTTGTCCACACAATTCACGGTGTAGGTATATACAGAGGCCTGACTCAACAGGAAATTGACGGACAGCTTAAGGATTACCTCACAATCGAATATGCTGCCAAAGACAGACTTCATATTCCGGCAGAACAAATAAATATGCTTGTCAGATATCGTGGCTCCGGTTCTATAAAACCGAAACTTTCACGTATGGGCGGAAAAGATTGGGAAAATACAAAAACCAAAGTTAAAAAAGAAGTCGAAGCGGTTGCGTATGATCTTTTACGACTTTATGCAAGACGCAAAATGCAAAGGGGAATTCAGTTTTTACCTGATACGACTTGGCAGGTTGAAATGGAGGAAGCCTTTGAATTTGTTGAAACGCCTGATCAGATGCGTGCAATAAATGAAGTCAAGGCTGATATGGAAAGTGATCAGCCGATGGATAGGCTTATTTGCGGTGACGTTGGCTTTGGAAAGACAGAAGTTGCCATGCGTGCGATTTTCAAGGCGGTTACGTCAGGAAAACAAGTTGCGGTTGTTGTGCCGACTACAATCCTTGCACTGCAGCATTTCCAAACTATTTCAGAACGCTTTAAGCCTTTTGGAGTTCAGGTTGAGCTGATGTCACGTTTCAGAAGTAAAAAAGAGCAGAAAGAAACTGTCAAAAACCTTGCAACAGGTGCTTGTGATGTTGTAATAGGAACTCACAGATTGCTGCAGGACGGGATTGTTTTCAAAGACTTGGGACTTTTGGTAATTGATGAGGAGCACAGATTTGGCGTAAGGCATAAAGAAAAACTGAAACAATTACGTGAAAATATTGATATTATTACAATGTCTGCTACACCTATTCCCAGAACTCTCTATATGTCACTGTCAGGAATTAAAGATATGTCTGTAATCAACACTCCTCCTAAAAACAGACTCCCGATAAAAACTTATGTAGGTGAGTGGAATGAGAACATGGTTAAAAATGCAATTATTCATGAATTAGACAGAGAAGGCCAAGTTTTTTATCTTTATAACCGTGTGGAAACCATTGAAGAGTTCAAATTCCACTTGCAAAAACTTGTTCCGAATGCAAGAATAGCGGTCGGGCATGGTCAAATGGATGAAAAACAGCTTGAAGAGGTTATTGTTGATTTTGCAAACCATGAATACGATATTCTTCTTGCGACAACGATTATTGAAAATGGGATAGATATACCAAATGCAAATACCATGATTATTCATGACGCGGATAGGTTTGGCTTGGCGCAATTATACCAATTAAGAGGACGTGTGGGACGTTCTCAAAGACAGGCTTATTGTTACTGTTTTTATCGAAAAAGTAAGGAAATCACAAAAGATGCGATTCATAGGCTCAAAGCAATAAAGGAATTTACAACTCTCGGCAGTGGTTATCAAATTGCTCTTAGAGATGTCGAAATAAGAGGGGTTGGCAATATTTTAGGAACCAAGCAGCATGGGCATATGATTAATGTAGGTTTCGATACCTATTGTCAACTCTTGGAAGAGACGGTTAATGAGCTTCAAGGTCACTATGTTGAAAAATCTTCTCCGACAATCGTTGATATAAATGTAACAGCATTTATTCCTGACGAATGGGTAGGTTCAGCCGAGCAAAAGATGATAGAATACAAACGCTTGGCGGATGTAAAATCCCAACCGGAATTGGATTATATAACTGAAGAGTGGAAAGACAGATTTGCAAAGCCACCTGAAAGTGTTGAAAATTTGATAAAATTGATTAAAATACGACTTGCAGCAACAGATGTAAAAATTCCTTTAATTCGTGAAACGTCAGAAAATATAAGGATTTATACACCGTTCATGCAGCCGGAGTGGAATATTATCCAAAAAAATCTACCTGGTAACATTTTAAAACGGATAAAATTTACATTGGCGCCAAAATCTTGCGAGGATGGGAACTCCATAATATTGTTAAACAATTCGTATATGAATTTTGATGAAGTATTTAACATTTTAACAGATTTGTTTTATTATATTTATAAAGTTAGTCACGAGTATTAAATAAGGAGACATCTATATGAAGGGAAAAAAATTACTTGCAACTCTTGCAGTTTCTGCTGTACTGTTTGCAGGGTGCGGTTTAAAGTCACAGGAAGCCGTTATTAAAGTAAATGATAAAGTAATCACTCAAGCACAGTTTGATAAAGCATTTGATAAACAGGCAAACAATTCCGTTTTTGCCAAAATGGGTATCAAAATCAAAGAAAATCCGAATGGCTTTATGTATCTGATGATTAAGGAAAGAGTTACAAATGAATTAATCATCAAGACACTTCTTGAAGAAGAAGTTGCAAAGCGCGGAATTAAAGTTACTAAAGATGACGTTAATAACGCTTTAAAAGAAATTATTGACAAGGTTGGTTCAAAAGAACAATTGAATTTGATTTTGAAACAAAATGGAATTTCAAATGCGCAACTTAAAAAAGATTTGGTAGAAGAAGTAAAGATGAAAAAACTTGCTTTGCAGCTTGGTAATAGTGAAGTTTCTGATGCTGAAGCACAAAAATTCTACAAGGAAAATGTTGATAAGTTTAAATATCCTGAAAAAGTCAGAGCATCACACATTTTAATTTCTGCAAACCCTGTTGAAATAGAAGAAATTATTACCTCAGATCCCAAAAATAAAGACCTGAAGCCGGAAGAAATTAAAGCAAAAGTGGATGAAGAACTAAATGCAAGAAAAGCAAAAGCTGAAAAATTATACAATGAACTAAAGGCTAATGTTGATAATTTTGCAAAATCAGCCAGAGAAAATTCTGATGATACAACAACAGCTGTAAAAGGCGGTGATTTAGGCTTCTTTGCTAAAGAAGAAATGGTGCCTGAATTCTCAAAAGCTGCTTTTTCACAACGTCCGAATACAGTTTCGCCTGTAGTAAAAACTCAATATGGTTATCATATTATTCTTGTAACTGACAGAATGGAAGCCGGTCAGGAACCTTTTGAAAAGGCGAAAGATAATATTAAGAATTATTTAACCAATCAAAAACAACTTAAACTTATTGATGATTTAACTGAATCTTTGAAGAAAAATGCAAAAATTGAATACGTAAATTCTGAATATGATCCAAAAACTATTCAAGATAAACTTCAAAAAGAAGTTAAACAACAAGTAGAAAACGCAAAACCAAAAACTGATAAAAAGTAATTTTAAGATTATGATAAAAAGCACCACATAAGTGGTGCTTTTTTGTTGCCAAAATTTAGGAAATTTGTTATCATTATAGAAAAATAAGGAGGAAAAATGCAAAAAATCGGGAGAGCCAACGGGGGGGGGCGTCCTATCTAAGTAGAAGTGGCAAGGCGCTTGACACTTTCGGAGCTGGAAACTATAATTTATATATAAGGAATTATAGTTCAAGAAAAGGATTCACTTTAGCAGAAGTCTTGATAACATTAGGTATAATTGGTGTAGTAGCGGCGTTGACTATACCTACGCTGATTTCGAAATTTGAAGAAAAAGCACTTGTTTCACAGTTTAAAAAGACATATTCAATGTTAAATCAAGCATTGCAATTAGCAAATTACGAAAATGGTGTAGAATTTAAATGTTATACTAAGTTAAGGAATTTTGGCAACGATAATTATTATGAATATTCTGAGTGTACTGAATTTTGGGACGTCTATTTCAACGAATTGAAATTTTTAAAATATGATACACTAAATAGTTTACCTTATAAAACCAAAGCTGAAGTTTTAGCAGAGGGTGGTGGAGTTACTAATAATGCTTGTTCTTTTAGTTTGGTTGCAAATACACGCAAGTATTATTTGCAGGATGGCGCTGTAATATACGTAAATCCGCTTCATAATTCCCATATTACGTTGTTTATGATTGTAGATATAAACGGTGATAAGGGTCCTAATAAATGGGGATATGATGTATTTTATCTTACACCTACAAAAAGAAAGAGTGGTTCAATAAGGATAAATGAAGGTGTGTGTACTATTTGGGAAAAAGGTGGCAAAAGAGCCTTTAATATCCTGAATGGTACTGATGATGTTAGTGATAAATGGTTCTTTGATTAAAACGAAATCAGATTTGCCCCGGCTTTTAATTTATGCTATAATTGTCCAAAAAAGGGGGAGTGGGAATGAATTTAGAGCATATAAAAAAAGTTGATCCGGTTGTAGCGGAACAAATTGAGTTGGAGCTTAAACGTCAACAGGAAACTATAGAACTTATTGCAAGTGAAAATATAACCTCACTTGCTGTGATGGAGGCTGCAGGAAGTGTTTTGACAAACAAATATGCAGAAGGCAAGCCTCACAAGAGATTTTATAACGGTTGTGAACATGTTGATGTGATAGAAGAAATAGCGCAAAAGCGTGCTTGTGAACTTTTTCACATGGATCATGCAAATGTTCAGCCGCATAGCGGTGCACAAGCCAATATGGCGGTATTTATGTATTGCTTAAAGCCGGGTGACAAAGTTTTGGGTATGGATTTGTCAAATGGGGGCCACCTTTCTCACGGTTCACCGGTTAATTTTTCAGGTCTATATTTTGACGTAGCAAGTTATGGTGTCGATGAAAATGGCAATATTGATTATGATGATGTTTTGGCAAAAGCAAAAGAGCACAAACCCAAATTAATAGTTTGCGGTGCAAGTAATTATTCTAAAATAATTGATTTTAAAAGGTTTAAAGAGATTGCAGATGAAGTAGGTGCTTTGCTTTTGGCTGATATTGCCCATATTGCGGGACTTGTTGCGGCAGGACTTCATCCATCACCTGCTCCTTATGCCGATTTTGTAACCACAACAACGCATAAATCTTTAAGGGGCCCTCGTGGCGGTATAATTATGTGCAAGGAAGAACATGCAATGGGTATTGATAAAGCCGTATTCCCGGGTATGCAAGGTGGGCCTTTGGAGCATATTATTGCGGCTAAAGCTGTTGCGCTTCATGAAGCATCACAACCTGAGTTTAAAAAATATGCCGAACAAATAATCAAAAACGCCAAAGCTTTGGCACAAGGTCTTATGGATGAAGGTATGGATATTGTCGGCGGAATGACAGAAAACCATTTGATGACTTTAGATTTGCGCAGAACCGGCAAAACCGGAAAAGATATGGCAAATGTTCTTGAAAGAGTTGGAATTACTGCAAATAAAAATACTGTTCCAAACGATCCTCAAAGTCCGTTTGTAACTTCAGGTATAAGACTCGGAACACCTGCTGTTACTACACGAGGCTTCAAAGAAGATGATATGGTCGAAGTTGCAAAAATTATTGCATCTGCGATATATGCTTCTGATAATGAGCAGGGACTCAAAAATTTGCGCGAACGCTCCTTGAAACTTTGTAAAAAATATCCGCTATATCAATAGGAATAAATAAGTATTTTGTGTACATTTTCGTTTTATTTGCTATAATAAGAACGAAAAGGGAGAATAGTTATTATTATCAGATTAACACATGCACATATAATCGGTACGGTGATTGCCTATATTTTAGGCGTGTTTTTGGTGCCTTTGGTTATAAGTTTTTCTAAAAAAGAAGGACTCGTTGATGTTCCGAATGAACGGAAAATTCATACCAAGCCAATTTCGAGAATCGGCGGTGTCGCTATATGGACAAGTACGATGCTCACTTTTTTGTGTTTGGTATTCTTGAGCTATTATCCGTATGGTAGTCTATTGTCAGGAATATTACTTGGAAGCTCTTTGATGTTCTTGTTAGGACTTGTTGACGATATTTATGGTTTGGGTGCAAAATTCAAGCTCTTTATACAAGTTGCTATTGCTACTTTGGTATATTTGCTTGGGGTACAGATAAATGAAATCCCGCTTTTCGGTGGTATTGATTTGGGTTTGCTTTCTTATCCCATAACTTTATTGTGGATTGTAGGTATCAGTAACGCGGTTAACTTTATCGATGGTGTTGACGGTTTGGCAGGTTCTGTTGTGACTGTTAATGCTATAACACTTGCGATTATTGCTGTTGCCATGACTCCGTCAAGTCCTATTAGCGCATTGATAGGTTTTATTTTAGCAGGTGCCATGCTGGCATTTTTGACTTACAACTTTAACCCTGCAAGAATTTTTATGGGTGACAGTGGAGCTTTATTCTCAGGATTTTTGTTGGCTACGATTTCAATAACTGGTGTTATGAAGGCTGCAACTTTAGCAATTATTCTTCCGTTTGTGGTTTTGGCTGTGCCTATTATGGATATTACATATTCTTCATTGAGGAGAATTTCAAAAGGCCAATCTCCATTTGTTGCTGATGCTGAACATATTCATCACAAGTTATTACACGCAGGTTTTTCTCAAAAGAAAACTGTTGTAATCCTTACATCTGTCGCAATTATTGCGGGAGCTTTGGCTTCATTGTTTATGGGAACCAACACTATTAAGCATTATTTCATCTATATTCTTGCTATTGTGTTAATAATGTTTGCATTAAATTTAATCAAACTCTTGACAAAAAAGTAGTTTTGGTTTATAATCCCAACAAAGATTTAATTACTCAGTTTTAAATAGTGTTTATTTAGAATATTTAAGTGTAAATCTTGCCATATTTGAGAGTATTAGAACTTAGTTCAAAAAGTTCTAAACAGCACATTTATAAGGATTTATATTATGAAAGTAGATAGTGTAGAACAACAAAATAAATCAAGTTTAGGACATGGTATTAAATCAGCATTAATAGGTGGTGTAGTCGGTTACGCTGCAAAATATGCATTGCCTCTTACAAGTCAGGAAATGGATGCAGATTACAGACAAGTTATAAGTCTGATTAAAAGAAATGCCGTAAAAGCAAAGGGTGAATTTTTTAATGAAATAAAAGATTTGCCGACAAGATCATTGGCACATGATACCTATATTAATTCAGCAAAGAAATTTGCGAAACATAATATATGTGCTTATGACACTGCATTGAAAAAGATACGTCCTGCTGCTCCGTTTGTGATTGCGGGTGCAGTTACTGGACTTGTAGGTTCATTTATACACAATGTTTTCAGAACTGATGTGGCCTAGTTTATGAATTTTTTCTAGATTTATGAGATGCAGTGCTTTGTGTAAATTATTATAGCATGCGCTTGACATTTTTTGTTTAAACTATTATAGTTATGAAGTAAGTGGAGATTAAATATGTTTAGTACAACAAGGAACGGGGGGGGGCATCCTATCTAAGTAGAAATAGCAAGGCGCTTGACACTTTTGGAGCTGGAAACTATAATTTATATATGAGGAATTATAGTTCAAGAAAGGGATTCACTTTAGCAGAAGTCTTGATAACTCTTGGTATCATCGGTGTAGTAGCTGCATTAACTATACCTAATATGATTGCCAAATATCAAATTAAAACACTACAAGTAAACTTTAATCGTATGGATAAACAAATACGAGATGCGCTTGTTGAATTGCAATATGAAAATAACACTGATGATTTTTTTAAAGTTACAAGTAATGCAGGTTTATCTCAAAATTCCAAATATGCAGAAGTTTTTTACAGCAAGTTTAATATTATTGACAAATTAGATACTTCGGGTATTTTAAATATTGCATGTCCATTAAGTTATTCAGGTAAACAGCAAGATTGTTTTGTTAATGGTTTCTCTTTAAAGCCGTCAAATGTATTGAAGGATGGTTCAACTATTGGATTTGTAATTAATTCGTGGCAAACTTATATATATTTTGATACAAATGGACCATATAAAGGACCTAACCGTCTCGGGTATGATACATTTATGATTGTTACACATACATCAAAAAATTTGGGAGAAGAACATAAGGAATTAGAAAAGTGTTCAATGTATTCTAATAACTCTCAAAATGGTTGGAGTTGTTATTACTACGCGAAAAATGACATTAATCCGGATGATCCTGAAAAAGGTTATTGGAAAAATCTTAAATTGTAAACATTTTTTCGCGTTCGGATTTAATTTTGGTAATTATTTCAGTGTAATTTTTGCATGTTAAATCGCCCATAGATTTGTATAGTTTTAATATTGCATTTTGAATATTTTCGGCATTCATATTGACCATATCTGAGGCCATCTCTTCATTCGACATTGCAAGCCTTGTCATATCACGAAATCCGCTCGAAGCTATGTCGAGCGCAAGTTTATTTTCGCTTGCAGCTAGGTATATTGCTTGTGCAACCACCATTGGCATGTGTGAAATCAATGCAACGGCTTCATCATGTTCTTTTGGTGTTGTTATAATAGGTTCTGCGCCAAGTTCTTTTATTAGTTTCTCTAAAGTTTGTCGTGCTTCTTTTGGAACAATAAAACAAGGTGTAATAACCCATTTTGCACCTTTAAAAAGTCCGTCAAAAGAATTCTCAAAACCTTTATGTTCGGTTCCTGCCATAGGATGTGACGGAATAAATATATAAGGACGTTCTTTTTGACATACAAAAGTTTTTAAGCTGCAAACATCTGTCACGATTGTTTGCGGTGATAAAATATGTTCCAGAGTATCCAAAACCTCTAGGGCCTTATTCATTGCTGTGCATACAAAAACGATATCACAATCTTTTAATGTACTGTAATCTGCGCTGATATTAGGCAAAATGCCTTGCATTGAATTTGATACGGCACAAACATCATACCCAAGTGCGGCGAGCGATTTAAAAATCGACCCGCCAATCAGACCTAAACCTATAACTCCTATTTTTTTCATAGAGGTATTATAACATATAATGTTAAATCTTAAAAGTTTTTATAAATCCTTGTGATGGAAGTGTTTTGTGCCGTCGACATAATCTTTTACGATATGACCGTTTCCGATTAGTTTATATTTGTAAATAGTTAAGCCTTCAAGTCCTACGGGGCCTCTGGCGTGAGTTTTGTTGGTTGAAATTCCGACTTCTGCTCCAAAACCGTATCTGAAACCGTCTGCAAAGCGAGTTGAAGTATTAAAATAGACTCCCGCTGAATCAACTTTATTCATAAATTTTTCGGCATTTTCAATGTTTTTTGTAATAATACTGTCTGTATGCCCTGAACCATATGTATTTATGTGTTCTATTGCTTCGTCAAGAGTTTTGACTTTTTTAAACGCAAGTGTTGTATCGCCGTGTTCAAATGCCCAAGAATCGGGACTGTCAACGAGTTTTATTTCTGCTAATTGCAATGCGGCCAAAAGTTTTTCTGTTTCAGGGAAGTTTTCATGAATTAAAAGCGTTTCAACCGAGTTGCAGGCGCTCGGGTATTGAGTTTTTGCATCAACAATAACTTTTATTGCCATATCCAAGTCTGCAGTTTCATCTGCAAAAATATGGCAGATACCGTCAGCATGTCCCAGAACCGGAATTTTCGTATTTTCTTTGATGAATTTTACGAGTTTATTGCCACCACGCGGGATAATAAGGTTGATATATTTATCACATTTGAGCATTTCAGCTACATCGTCACGTGTGAATACTTGCTGCAAAACGTTTTTAGGGAAGTCTTCAATATTATCTAAAGTCTTGTTGATAATATCGAGAATTGTTCTATTTGTATTGATTGATTCTTTGCCGCCTTTTAATATAACTGCGTTTGCGGATTTTATTGCAAGGGATGAAATTTGTGCTATAACATCAGGTCTTGCCTCAAAAATTATTCCCAAAACGCCTATAGGACAACTTACTTTGTATAAAGTAAGCCCTTCATCAAGTTCACGAATAAAAAGTTTTTTGTTAACAGGATCATCAAGTGCTGCAACATCACGGATTCCCTGAAGCATGTCGCGCATTTTGTTTTCATCAAGTTTTAGGCGGTTAAATGTGGATTTTGAAATTTCACCCGAATTTACAAGACTTTCCGCATCAAGTAAATCTTTTTTATTTGCCGCAAAAATCTCTGATTTCTTTTTTTCAAGATTATCTGCAATCGCTAAAAGTGCTTTGTTTTTCAAATCAGCAGGTATGTCAGCAATTTCCAGTGCTGCTTTTTTAGCAGATTTTGCAATACTTTCAAAATCCATAATTTCTCCTATAAAATCGTTATATTATCGCGGGTTATTATTGCGTCGTAATTTTTAAAGCCAAGAATTTGTAAGATATTATCAGAATGATGGCCGATAAGTTTTTGACAAGATGTTGAACTGTAATTAACAATCCCGCGTGCAAATTCTTTTTTATTTTCGTCTAAAATCGAAATAACATCACCTTTGTCGAATTCATTAATTACTTCCAAAATCCCTATGGGCAAAAGGCTTTTTTCTTGTTCTATTAAAGCTCTTTTGGCTCCGTCATTAACAACAATTTTTCCTATAATATTAGTTGCATAACCAATCCAGCGTTTTTTATCTGGAAGGTTTGTTGCTTGTGGCAGAAACATTGTCCCAAAATCTTCTCCGGCAAAGATTTTTCTTATTATGTATGGTACAGTGCCGTTTGCAATAAGCATTTTACCGCCAAAACGCGTTACCATTCTTGCGGCCATAAGTTTTGTTTCCATGCCGCCTCTGCCGCCTTCTGATACTCCGGAGGCCAAAGACAATATATCGTCTGTAACTTCATCAACTTCTTTTATTAATTTGGCGTCAGGATTATCTTTTGGATTAGCATCAAATAATCCGTCAATGTTTGATAATATGACCAAAAGATCTGCATCAAGTTCACTTGCTACCAAGGCAGATAGTTTATCGTTATCAGAAAAACATACTTGCATATTTTCATACCTTGGAGCTATCTCTATTGTTGAAACTGTATCATTTTGGTTAATGACAGGTACTACTCCAAGTTCCAAAAGTTTGTTTAAAGTTGTCCTTAAACTAAGATAGCGTGTCCTTATTGAAAAATCGTCTTCGGTCAACAATATCTGTGCTGCAACGAGTCCGTACGTATCAAATCCGCTTTCGTACAGTGACATCAATTTTCCTTGACCAATTGCTGCACAAGCTTGTTTCATTGCGGTACCTTCAGTACTTTCCAAGCCGAGTCTTTTTTTGCCCAGTCCGACTGCACCTGATGTTATAACGATTACCTCTTTGCCAGATTTTACAAGTGTAGAAATGTCTTCAATGAACGAAAAAATTCTCGGCATTGAAACATTTCCGTCACTGTTTCTTAATATATTAGTCCCCAGTTTAATTACTATACGTTTTGCGTTAATAAATTCTTTTCTGTCCATAATTAAATTATAGCAAAAAATGAATATACACACAATAATTTTTGTCATATACTTTAGTTATGAAAAATCTACGACAAACAAATATTAATACACATCGAGATGCATGGGTTGAGGTTAATGTAGCAAATCTTGAGCATAATATAAAAGAAATCAAAAAATATGTTCCTGAAGATACAAAGTTGCTGGGTGTCGTTAAAGCTGATGCTTACGGGCATGGTGCAGTAATGCTTGCACCAACTATACTTGCAAGCGGAATAGATATGCTCGGGGTTGCCTCAATTGATGAGGGTGTTGATTTAAGAAAAGCCAAAATTAATTGTGAGATTTTAGTGCTTGGTGCAGTTCCTGTTTGGGCGGTTGAAAGTGCTGTTAATGCGGATTTGAGTATATCAATTTTTTCAAAAGGTCATATCGAGGCTTGTCGTCAAGCTTTTGAACGTACCGGAATTAAGCCTAAAGTCCATGTTAAGCTTGACACAGGCATGAATAGGATAGGTGTTTCAATAAATGATGCAGTTGAATTTATAAAAGAAGTGCAGAATTCTGATTTTATAAATCTTCAAGGAATTTTTACCCACCTTGCGATGGCTGAAAGTATTGAAGAAACTGAGAAACAGCTTGAAAAGTGGAATAAAGTTGTATCACAACTGAATACGGAAGGATTACTTTTGCATGTGCAAAATACTGCAGGTACAATGAGTTACAATGTTCCGGGTACTAATATGCGCCGTGTTGGAATTGCATTGTACGGTTTGGCCCCTGATTACCCTCCTTGTATAAAGCAAAAACCCGATTTAAAGCCTTTGATTTCTTTAAAGGGTCGTATTGTAAATATTCACGAAGCTATGGATGGTGAGGGAGTTAGTTATTCATACACATATAGAGCAAATGGAAACAGAACAATTGCAACTCTGCCTGTAGGTTATGCAGACGGTGTTCCGAGAGCTCTATCAAACAAGGTTTATGGGGTCTTAAACGGCAAAAAAGTTCCGCAGGTCGGCAATATTACTATGGATCAAATGATGTTTGATATTACAGGTGTTGATGCTGAGCTCGGAGATATTGTGACGCTTTTGAATGAAGCAAGTTCTATTGATAATTGGGCTGACATTTTGGGAACAATCAATTACGAATTGACGTGTAGGTTGAAAGTAAGGCTGCCAAGAGTTTATACGAGGTAAATTTATGGATAATGTTTTTGATTATGGGATTATTGGTTCGGGACCTGCCGGTTATACTGCGGCATTAACAGCTGCTTCTGTTGGTAAAAAGGTAATTTTATTCGAAAAAGATTTGATAGGCGGAGTTTGCTTAAACCGTGGCTGCATTCCTACAAAAACTATGCTTCATTCTGCAGAAATTTTTAATGAAATATGTAATTCTTCTGATATGGGAATTTATGCGGATAATTGCAGGATAGATTTTGCGGAAATTGCAGAGCGAAAACGTGCTGTGGTTGATAAGCTAAGAAACGGGCTGGAAAGGTCTTTTAAAAATTCAGGGATTGTGGTGATAAACACTGAAGCCAAAATAATTGATAAAAATACTATTGCTGCGGATGGTCAAGACTACAAGTGTCAAGAAATAATAGCTGCTGTGGGTTCAAGTCCGCGTGTTATAAAAGGTATGGAATATGATCATAAATTAATATTATCTTCTGATGATGTTTTAAATTTTGATAAACTTCCTAAAAGTATTGTAATTGTCGGTTCAGGTGCTATTGGTATTGAATTTTCAAGGATTTTGAAGTCATTTGGTGTTAAGGTTACTGTTATTGAAATCGCGGAAAATCTTTTGCCACTTGCAGATGTAGAAGTTTCAAAACGTGTTGAAAGGTTATTCAAATCTCAAGAAATTGAGTTTTATACAGGAATTTCTGTTGAAAAAATTGAAAAATTGGAGAATTCTGTTGAAGTTTATATTTCAAACGGCAAAATTATAGAAGCTGATTGTACCTTATTGGCTGTCGGGCGTGTACCGAATGAAGTTGAAAAAATTGAAGGAGTTACATATATCGGAGATGTGGCAGGTTCAGTTCAGTTGGCACATTTTGCGAGCAAGCAGGCACTCGAAAAAGTTGCGGGTATTCCGTTTGATAAAAACTTAGTACCTTCAGTTGTGTACGGCAGTCCCGAAATTGCCTGGGTTGGCAAACGTGAACAGGACTTAGAATTTGGTACTTATCAAAAAGCTATGATTCCGATTTCAGCATTGGCGAAATCTCAGTGTGATAATGCTTTAGACGGCATGATGAAAATTTTGGTCCAAGAAAATAAAGTAGTTGGAGCGCACATAGTTTCAAGAGAAGCATCTTCTCTTTTGCAACAATTGGTTATAGCTATGCAGGCAGAATTGACGGTTGAGCGGTTAAAAGCTGTATGTTTTGCTCATCCGACATATTCTGAGGGTATTTTAGAGTGTCTTATGAGGTTGAAATAATGAGAGAAAGACTTCCGGAATATTTAAAAAGGCCTCTCATAGATACGGATAAAACACGCACGGTAAGAAAAATTTTAAAAACTAAGTGCCTTAATACTGTTTGTGAAAACGCACGTTGTCCCAATAAAAATGAGTGTTATACAAAAAATACCGCGACATTCCTAATTATGGGAAATAATTGCACCAGAAATTGCAGGTATTGTAATATTTCTTGTGCAAAGCCCAAACCTCTTGATTTGGAAGAACCTCGTCATGTTGCTGAAGCGGTAAAGGCTTTAGGATTAAAATATGCTGTTATAACTTCCGTAACACGTGATGATTTGTCTGATGGCGGTGCGGAACATTTCGCAAATTGTATAAGAGAAATCCGTAAACTGTCACCCGGCACAAAAATCGAAATCCTGACTCCTGATTTTAAGGGTAGTAAGGATTCCTTAGATACTATAATTGAAGCTAAACCGGAAGTTTTTAACCATAATATTGAAACTGTGAAAGCTCTTTTTAAAACGGCACGTCCGCAAGGTAATTATGATTGCTCACTCGAAGTTTTAAAATACATCAAGCAAAATAGCGATATTATTACTAAGTCAGGCTTGATGGTGGGACTTGGCGAAACTGAAGCCCAAATTGAAGAAACGTTAAATGACTTGCATTCTGCCGGTTGTGACATTTTAACAATAGGCCAGTACATCCAACCTTCAAAGGAGCATTTGAAAGTTTCTAAATATTATACTCCGGAAGAATTTGAAAAACTAAAAATTATTGCCGAAAAATGCGGCATTTTACATTATCAAATAGGGCCTCTTGTCAGAAGTTCATATCGAGCTAGTGAATTACTTTGATTTCTTTTCTACGATTTTAAGTTCGTATCCAAGGTAATCCAGTAATTCTTGTACTAATCTGAAACGTATGCTTCCAGAAAGAAACATTTTTGAAAGATTACTTGGAAAAGGCACATTATGCCCCTCAGCTTTCATTTTTTTAAGTACCTTACTCATTGATTTCCCGTTTCTGACGAGAATTACTTTTATTTCTTCATAAATATTCATCATACCTTATATATTATTTTATATTTCTCTTTATGACAAAATTCACAATATTATTATTTAATAGGATAATTATTATATCATTTATAATAATAAAAATTAAGCATAAGTCATTCGATTGATACTCTTGTGGATAAAAAATTTTTATGATAGCATAAGTTCTGTAAAACATTAGAGAGGAATTGATTTATGCAAGCGCGCAGGGCAGCTAGAGAACTGGCATTTATATTATTTTCCCAGTTTGATAAAAAAATAACCAAATATTCAAAAGATGATTTAGAAAATATAATATTAAAATCCGTAAGAATCTTAACCGGTAACGCCAGTGACGAATTAAAAGTTTCAGTTGGTGCATTAATTGACATGAAAAATCGTATAGATGATTATGAAGCGGAACATGAAATTAACCTTAACAGACCGCTTGAAGTTGCCAATTTGCCGGTACCGCTTCCGATGACGTTTGATATGACGGGGCGTATTGACGAGATGATTGATATTGCTGAAAAGGCTTTATTGGCTCTCGAAATTGCAGAATTTACGACATTGGATTCTCAAAGTGATGTTAAAAATTATGCTATTCAAATAGCTGAATTATTCCAAAAAAATCACGATGAAGTTGATAAAATGATTCAAAAATACTCTAAAGGCTGGGATTTGGATCGTTTAGTAAAAATGGATAAGGATATTTTGCGCATTGCAATTGTAGAGCTTTTGTACATCAAAGATGCTCCTATGAAGGTTGTTGTTGATGAGGCATTGGAGCTTGCTAAAAAATATTCGACTGATGACAGCTCTGCATTTATTAACGGCATATTAGCAAAAGTTATTATTGATAACGGATTGAATTAATGTTTAAATTCTTTTCTGATAGTTTCGATAATTTTAAAAAGAAGGTATCGAACACGGCATCTGCTCTTGTTGGCAGTGTTGTCGGTTCGGTATCCGATGAGGAAGAATTTTCGGAATTCGTTCTTGAGGATATGGAGGATTTGCTTATCAGTGCAGATCTTGGTGTGAATTATTCTGCGGAACTTGTTGATAATTTGAGAAATCAAGACAGAATTAAGCCGTCTGATGTTAAAAACTATTTAAAAAATGAATTTGAAAAAGTCTTGAATGATGCAGGCAGTAACAGACTTCATTATCAAGATGATGAGTTAAACATTTATTTTATTGCGGGTGTGAATGGTGTCGGGAAGACAACTTTGATAGGTAAGTTGGCATATAAATTTAAAAATGAAGGTAAAAAAGTTTTGATTGCTGCAGGCGATACGTTCAGAGCGGCAGCGGAAGAACAGCTAGATATCTGGTCAAAGCGTGCAGGAGCAGATATTGTACGGCGTGACAAGGCGGATCCGGCATCTGTCGTCTATGAAGCTATACAAAAGGCTAAAAATGAAAATTATGATATACTCTTGGTGGATACTGCGGGGCGGCTACAAAACAAGTATAACCTCATGGAAGAATTATCAAAGATTAAATCCGTTATCGATAAAAATGCCGCTGAGAACTTGAAGGAATGTATGCTTGTTTTAGATGCAAATACGGGGCAAAACGGTCTGCAGCAGGCAAAAGTATTTGCAGAAGCCATAGATCTTACTTCTGTCGCTTTGACTAAGCTTGATGGTTCTGCTAAGGGAGCAATAGTTTTAGCTGTTGCAAAAGAAATGAAACTTCCCGTCAAATTGGTTGGTGTCGGTGAAAAAATGGAAGATTTAAGAGATTTCAATTCGGATGAGTTTATACAGGCGTTGTTTGAATAATGAAAGTTTTAAAAGAAACGGTTACAAAATCAAGAAACAAAATCCAACTGTTAGGAAATGAGCAGTATAAGAAAATACTTGTTATAGGTGTATTTCATGGAGATGAACCTCAAGGCAAGTTTTTGATTGATGAATATCTAAAAATTTCACCAAATACAAAGTTAATCTTCATTCCTTGTTTAAATCCTGATGGTATGTGTTGTGATAAGAGAATAAATTCTAATAATGTTGATTTAAACAGAAATTTTCCTACTAAAAATTGGGAACTGACTGATAAAAACGAGTTTTTTGGCGGTGAATGTCCGGCAAGTGAAATAGAAACAAAATTTTTGGTTGAAATTTTGGAAGAATTTAAGCCTGAGCTGATATTGACATTACATGCACCGTTTAAAGTTGTTAATTATGACGGTCCTGCAAAAGAAATAGCTGAAAAAATAGGTGAGATTATTTGTTATCCCGTAGAGGCAAGCATAGGTTATCCAACTCCGGGAAGTTTTGGCACATATTGCGGCATTGAAAAAAATATTCCAACTATTACGTTAGAATTGGATGAGGAATGTCCGGCTCAAGAATTAATTGAGCCGGTACATAAAATTTTTAATTTGCTTGAAAATTATTAATTACCAGAATTTCCACCAAGGCTTATCAGTTTTTTCACTGTTATCGGAAATAGTTTCAGGTCTCATATCAATTATTATTCTGCCTTTTTCACCTTTGGCATTGACAACTTCTGCTGTAATATAACCTGTCTCACCTGCATCTGCAGCCGGACGCATATCAGGAACATAATTACCATTTTTATCAGGTACAAGCCCTGTATTCCATTCGGCTAATTTGTAGCCTGACTTTGCATTTTGTAGTTCTCTTTTTGCGGTATCAGCGTATCCGGCACCGTTTAAATCTTCTTCATCAAGAAATTTAGAATCGTAATCATTACCTGCTGCTGCTTTAATTAGAGCTGCCTGATAACGTGTTACCTCTAATGTATTATCTTCAATTGTTTTACCATTTTTATCGTATACTTTTCCGTCTTTTATTGTCCATTCTGCTTCATTACCTGTTACTTTTGCATTCTTAAAGTTAATTACAAAAGATTTGCCGGTGTCTTTATCTTTTACTTTCACAGGTGTATACCCGTCTTTGTTTCCAATAATTGTTACTTTTGATACGGTTCCGTCATTACTCATAAAAATTCTCCTCGCTTTTATATACTTTTATAAAGGATTTTTTTGTTTTAAAATTGTTTTTTGTCCATTTAAAGTTTACAAAACTTTTTATTTTATTTATAGTAAAATTATAAAAAAGGTGGGGTTACGATGAAATTACACAATTCTTATACCAATCAAATTGAAGAATTTAAACCAATTGAAGATAATAAAGTGAAAATGTATGTTTGCGGACCTACGGTTTATGACTATGCACATTTGGGCCATGCGAGATGTTACATAACCTGGGATGTTTTGTATCGTTATTTAAAATTCAAAGGTTACGATGTAACATATTGTCGTAATGTAACGGATGTTGACGATAAGATTTTGAAAAAAGCAGAAAAAGAAGGCAAAACGCCAGAAGAAGTTTCTCAATATTGGTATAAGCAATTTGAAAACTCAATGAAAGCATTGAATACTTTAAAACCTGATGTTGAACCTTTTGCGACAAAGACATTGGGTGAAATGATATCAATTGTTAAAGATTTAATAAAAAATGATTATGCCTATGAGGCAAACGGAGATGTGTATTTCAGAGTTAAAAAATTCCCTAAGTACGGCTATCTTTCCAAACAGCCTATTGACCAGCTAGAAAGCGGTGCAAGAATTGAAGTCGGAGAACATAAAGAGGATCCGCTTGATTTTGCATTATGGAAAAAGGATGAAAAATTCGGCTACAATTCTCCTTGGGGAGTCGGCCGACCGGGGTGGCATATTGAATGTTCTGCAATGAGCAGAAAATATTTAGGTAAAACTATTGATATCCATGCAGGTGGTGCTGATTTGATTTTCCCTCATCACGAAAACGAAATTGCACAATCTGAATGCGCAAATGGTTGCAAATTTGTAAATTATTGGCTCCATAACGGTTTTGTGACCATCAATAAAGAAAAAATGTCAAAATCTTTGGGTAATTTCTTAACCATAGATGATTTATTGAAAAAATATGATGCAAATACAATAAGATTTTTTATTCTGACTAATCATTACAGAATGCCTGTTGAATTTTCTGATGAAGCTTTAACATCTGCTCAGGCAGGTGTTAAACGATTACTCAACGCTAAGCGTACAAAAATTAATGATGAATTAGATATTACAAAAACTGACGAATACAAGCAATTTGTTGAAGCTATGGATGATGATTTGAATACATCTAAGGCCTTGGCAGTGTTGTTTGAGCTTGCTAATAAAGCAAACAAAGATGACAAAGACGCATTTACAGTTTTGTATAAATTGGCATCAGTTCTCGGGTTTAGTTTTGATAAAGCTGAGCTTTCTAAAGAAGATCTTGAAAAAGCCGTTGCGCATGTTTCAAGTGTTTTGGGTGAAAAATTCAGTTCAATTGAAAAATTGATTGAATTCCGCAAAAAAGCCCGCGAAGAAAAAAACTGGGCAGTGGCTGATAAAATCCGTATAGCACTTGATGAGGTTGGAATTTTGGTTAAAGATTCCAAAGACGGTACGGTTTTGGAAGTAAAATAAACTTCTAGTTAAGAATATTTATTTTGCAATACAAACAGCTTGGATGTAATTACGTAGTCGGTTATCGTTAGGATAACCTGTGTATGTTGCTCTAAAAATTCTATAATATGCGTTGATATCACTTGTTTCTTCGTTAGACCAAAGGTAGAATTCAGAATTTTGAGAGATTTCAAACCCGAGTTCTTGAACTCTATTGTAGTCTAGTGTTAACCCGGAAGTATCCGTGTAAGCTTGTATTCTTGATGTGTTGTATACGTAGTTTGCTATTGCAGCTATTTGTGCCATTGTGGCCATTTTGTCTACCCCTCCGCAAGCTTTAACAGCACCTGCCCAGTAGTCTGTGCTATAATGACATTCCTTAATTCCAAGATTAGTTTTTTGAGATTCACAATCACTTTTAGTAATAGGGTCAGGTTTGAATGATGCAGAAAAACAAGTACTCCCGGATTTAAACGCACAAGACTTAAGAAACGAATTAATTCCTCTGACATCTTTGTTAAAAGTATTAGGATTTTTAAACCCGTCAGTGTCATAAACAAGCGAAACACAACTTGTACCTGAAAATTGATTTGTAAAAGGTTGTTCAGAACAAGATGGATTATATGCAATAATTCCTGAAGTTCCATTAGCAAATTGAACTCCAATAGTACTAGTGCCCCAATCATCTTGTCCCAAATCAGCAGCAGATTTAATAGATGACATATCAATTTCTTCAGATTCAGTTTTATTGGAAATATCAATTATATTCCACGTAATTTTGTTTTCAAAACAAGACATTAAATTATCATTGGAGCAAATCTTAGTAATTTTAAAATATTTAGCTAAAGCATTAACAAATTCTTCAGTAGAGTTGTATCCGGCAAGAACTTGTTGAGTATTCATAGTCTTAAGAGCTTCTTCAAGTTTTCTTTCAAAAACGGTAGCCGCAGTATTCCAAGCTCTTTGCTTGTAGTTAGATACAAGTGTTGGAATAGTAATAGCTGCAACAATACCGATAATGCCCAAAGTAATTAAAACTTCCGCTAATGTAAATGCAAAAAACTCTCTAAAACTATAATTCATCATACCAGAATTATAGTAATGGTTCGCAAATTTGTCAAGCCGACTAAAACCTAATAACCGAGCGGAGAACGGGGGGGGGCGACTATTTGAACCGCTTTTGTATCAATCGTTTTCATGCAATTCTCCTTTTCTCTTTAATTAAATATTATTTTTCATATTTTGTCAAGATTAATGGAGCGATCTTAGGGGGTTATTCGGTGCATACAGCCCAATAATCCTCTAGGTATTTTGTACTGTATTCTATAAAACTATTTTGTTCGGAATAATTCAAATTATACGCATTTGTTGAACTGATTTCTTGATTTGACCATAATTTTACTTTATTTGCCTTTTGTGTTTTGTTGAAATTTGGTAATTTCTGGAGTTGTTCAATTGTTGGCATGTTTTGTTTACCTCTACATGCTTTTACTGCTCCTGCAAAATAATCGTTATCGTAAAAACAGTAGTCTATTTTATAACCTTGTTTTTGTAACGTTTCACATTCTTTTTTTGTTACTGGTGTGGGAATAAAAGGTTTTCCAACTTTTTTATCGGTTATAATTTTAGACAAATTTTCTGTTAAGGAATTAAGCTCTTTTTGTAAAATGTAATTATTGTATTTTTTAACAAAATATGGAGTTGTTTTAATTAAAACCAAAATAATGACAAGCAACCCCAAAATTATGGATACCAATGTTAATGTTTTTTTCATCTGACCTCCGATCTAATGTTAAAAAATGTAATAATTAATGTTCCTAAATGATATAATATGTTCCATTATAATAACGTATTTTACATTATTGGAACAAATATGTCAATATATTGTTAGGTGAAATCATGAGTGTAAGAACCGACATAAAGACTATATTGGCAGAAAATGATGTTTCAATAACTTTTATAGCGGAAGAATTGTCAAAATTGACAGGTAAGAATTATTCACGTTCGAATATATCGCAAAAATTATTGCGACAAACATTGAAGTATGAAGAAGCAAAACTTATTGGTCAAATATTGGGTTATGATTTAAAATTTGTGAGATCTAAGCCTTATGTTTAGATTTTGAGAGTTTATTTATAATATCTTTAAAAGGAATTATTGGTTCCATTTTATAACCGCAGTCATCTGACAATGCTCCTCCCATAGAGAACAATTCTTCCTGTGGGTATCTTCTGCAGATGCCAGGACGTTGGAAGTGGATTTTACATTTATGTGTTACGGGGTCAAGGTTTTGGCATTCGAAGATGAGTCCGATTTCGTCTTTTCCGATTACTTTTAAATTTTTGTAAAAACTATGCAGGTATTGAAGTTTTTCGAATTCTTTTTCGTCTTGGATTACGTGTTTATAATGTTTTACATATATTTGAGTGCAGCATTTGCCACAGGCTTTACATTTGCCGGTGCGGTAATATTTTTTTCTCAAGATTTTTGACAGGAACCATTTTTTTATTTCAAGTAGCATAATAACATTATACATTCTTAATTATTAATTTTTGTAAACATTTTTCTACTAATAGGCAATATAAAATCTTCAGGTAAATTAGAAAATATGCTAAAAGTAACTGACATAATACTATATATAACCTAAAAAATAACCAACCTTGACCTCTGTATAGGAGGTCTTTTTTTACCGCTCGAGCAGAGGCACGAGCGAAGCGAGAGTCGAGCATCAAATAACGCAAACGTTGAGTTTGCGGGATTGATGAGAGCGCTGCCGTTTAATGCGAGAGCGGAAGTGAGAGCAGAGGCAGGAGCGAAGCGAGAGTCGAGCATCAAATAACGCAAACGTTGAGTTTGCGGGATTGATGAGAGCGCTGCCGTTTAATGCGAGAGTGGAAGTGAGAGCAGAGGCACGAGCGAAGCGAGAGACGAGGCCAAAGATTCATTAACTTGTTATGCTTACTCAATATTTTATAGAAACCAGGCGAAAAGTTAACAAAAATTAAAAATGAGAACTATTCTCACTTTACAAATAAAATACAATGTGTTACAATAAATTATGTTAAAAGAAAGGTGGTAAATATGAAATATGTATGTACAGTATGCGGTTGGTCAACAGAAGCTGATAAGGCACCGGAAAGATGTCCGTTATGCGGCGCTACAACTTTTAAAGCTGTAGGTGGCGGCGATAAAGTATATGCTTGTGAGCACAAAGTTGGTGACGGCGTAGTTGAAGATAAAGAAGTTATGGAAGGCTTGAGAGCTCATTTTGCAGGTGAATGTACAGAAGTCGGTATGTATCTGGCGATGGCAAGAGTAGCAGAAAGAGAAGGCTATCCTGAAGTTGCAGAAGCGTATAAAAGATATGCTTTTGAAGAAGCAGAGCATGCTGCAAAATTTGCAGAATTGTTGGGTGAAGTTGTAACAGATTCAACTAAGAAAAATCTTGAACTTCGTGCAGAAGCTGAACATGGTGCTTGTGAAGGTAAATTAGCTATTGCAAGACGTGCCAAAGAATTAGGCTATGATGCAATTCACGATACAGTTCATGAAATGGCTAAAGATGAAGCTCGTCATGGTAAAGGCTTTGACGGTCTTTTGAAAAGATACTTTTCATAGATTATTTTTTAATAGAAAAAATCCGGAACATATTTGTTCCGGATTTTTATTTATATGATATAAAACTAAATTCTGTTGTGCCAAACACCACCGCGTCTGTCAACGAAAGCGTCGTATGCTGACCAAAGTCTAAATACACCTGTCAAACCTAAAATTGCGTGTGTACAGTTTTTTTCAACAGGGTTATCAAGAATCAATTGGCCTAATCCCGGCCATATTAATAATGACAATGCAGCTGCACCCACTGATTTGCCTGAAACTTCACCGGGTTGTCCTGAAGTTCCGCCGGCAAATGCAGGAGTAAAAGTTCCTGCCATTGTAAGTAAAATTCCTAATACTAAAATTTTTTTCATATATGCTCTTCCTTTCTATATATTTACCAATTCCTTGACATCTTTACGTTTTATTTTTCTTGTCGTAGTCTTTGGTAAAGGATCTTTTTTAATAATAATATTTGTCGGCCGTTTAAATTGTGTCAATTGTATTGACAGTAATTTAATATCATCACGTATTAGCTTCTCAATTGTAGCACTATCATATTTTTCATACAAGTATTCTTTCGGAACAATTACGGCTGTAATTTCTTCAGTACCGTCTTTTGAACCAAATGTTCGGGAGGTTCCAAGCACGCATACTTCTGCAATATATTCGCTTTTTTCGATAACAGACTCAACTTCTTCGGGAAATACTTTTTTGCCGCCTGAAAGTACTATCATGTTTTTAATTCTGCCGGTGATATAAATATGGCCGTCAGATGAAATTTTGGCGATATCACCTGTATGAAGCCAGCCTTCTTCATCTATAACTTCTGCCGTAAGTTCGGGTTGGTTATGATACCCCTTCATAACAGATGGGCCTCTGAGTAGAAGTTCGCCTGTTTCGGGATCTGTTTTAGCTTCATAGCTTTTCAAAGGCTGTCCTACTGAGGCCAAATCCCCACGTTTATTTGTATTTACGGAAACAACAGGACTTGTTTCTGAAAGTCCGTAACCTTGATACACTTTTATACCGATTCTTTCGAAAAACTCGCCTACGGCAACATCAAGCGGTGCTCCGCCTGAAATACAGCCCATAAAATGACCGCCAAATTTTTCGTGAATTCTTTTAAACATTGATTTTTTAACGTTGTATGATGGTACAATTTTTGCAATTGCATACAAAATTTTGAATGCAGTTTGAATGTGTTTTGGCGAATTGTTAAGTTCAGCTTCTATTGCGGTTTTTAACAATTTTAAAAATGCGGGAACTACAATCATGAAGTCCACTTTTTTATCAACCATAATGCCCAAAATATCTTTTGGCTTAAGGCTTTGTGTGTAATATACGGAAAATCCAAAATTCAAAAATGTAGAAAATCCGACTGTCAATTCAAATAAGTGATTCATTGGCAAAATTGACAGCACGGTAACTTTTCTGTTCGGAAGTATTACATTCAAAGCATCTTCTAAATCGTCAAGTTGGGCAAACATATTTGCATAAGTAATTTCAACACCTTTTGGCGAGCCGGTTGTGCCGGAGGTGTATATTATCAACGCTGTTGATTTTGAACTTCTGTGGCGCCATTTGCACTCATAAATATTTGGAAATTCATAAATACTTGTTAATCCTAAATTATATGATGGCTCATCAATTACAAAAATATTTTTTATAGAAGAAATTTCCTTTTGTAATTCAAGTGCCATCTGTACAAAAGAGTGTGAAACCAACATCACGGTTGGTTCACAATCTGAGAGAATAGATTTTAATTCATATTTGGTTAATTTTATATCTAAAGGAACAATGGTCATCCCAGCCATAATTGAGGCAAAAACACAAGCCCCATATTCGGGTTTGGATTCTGAAAGTATTGCTATTCTTTCTCCTTTTTTTACTTGGACATCCATAATTAAATGACTAGCAAGTTTTCTGGACAAAAGTCCTATCCCTTTGTATGAAAACTCCTTCCACCCCATAGGTGTTTTAATGCCCAAAGCTATTCTGTCACTGAACTCATTTGTTCTATCTTCTAAGACAGAAAGCATATTGTATCTTCTAGAACCCATACCTACTCCGTAATTCCAAGTAAACGACTAATTTAAGCATATAATCTAATGGGATAAAAGTCAAGTAATATCTGTATTTTTGTATTATAATTTTTAATATATTTGAAAGGGAATTATGAAACAAGTTTATATAGAAACTATGGGATGTCTAATGAATAAGTTAGATACCGAGAGTATATGTGGTACCTGTTCGCATCTTGGTGGCTAACGAATG
>CALVAZ010000119.1 GCA_944325675.1 Candidatus Gastranaerophilales bacterium | reverse complement strand
GGAGTATCAAAAAACGCAACTAAAGATGAAATAAAATCAGCTTTTAGAAAGATGGCTCGCAAATACCATCCTGATGTCAATAAAGCACCGGATGCCGAGGAAAAATTTAAAGAACTCGGCAAAGCTTATGAAACTTTGATGGATGATAACAAGCGTGCCACATACGACCGCTTTGGCGAAGATGGTCTGAAAAATGCAGGTTTTGATACTGGTGGCCCATTTGCGGGCGGTTTTGGCGATTTGAATGATATATTTAATTCATTCTTCGGCGGAATGAGTTTTGGCTTCGGCGGAGGACATCAAGACCCTAATGCTCCGCAACAGGGTGATGATTTGCGTCTTGATGTGGAAATTGAATTTGAACAGGCAATTTTTGGAACAAATAAAGAAATAAAATTTGATCATCTGGAAACTTGCCCTGAATGCAACGGAACAGGAGCCGCAAAGGGTTCAAAACCCGTAACCTGCAGAACATGCGGCGGTTCAGGTCAGGTTCAAACAGTAACCAGAACACCGCTTGGTGCATTCACTCAAATTAGCGTATGTCCGGATTGTCATGGGAAAGGACAAAAGATTGAAACACCTTGTCCTAAATGTAAAGGCTTCGGCAGAATTGAACAAGAAAAGAAAATTGAAATAAAAATTCCTGCGGGTGTCGATAATTTATCTAAAATAAGAGTTTCACGTGAAGGTGATGCAGGGATAAATGGCGGTCCTTCCGGTGATCTTTTTGTTGTATTGCATGTTAAACCCTCTGAATACTTCCAGCGCGATGGTTTGAATGTTTATACAATGCTTGAAATATCTCCTGCTCAAGCAGTTTTGGGAGATGAAGTCGAAATCAAAACTCTCGACGGAGAACAAAAAATCCAAATTCAAGCAGGTGTTCAAAGCGGAAATACTATAAAAATTAAAGGTGCAGGTGTTCCTGTAATTTCAAGACCGTCACAACGCGGCGATCATATAGTTGTAGTAACTGTTAAAACCCCGACTCAATTGTCAGATGAGGAAAAGAACCTATATAGAAGATTATATGAACTTAACACAAATAAAAAACCCCAAGAGTCTTTAATGTCAAAGATGAAAGGAGTTTTTAATAATGCGTAAGTTAATTCTATCCGTTTTGTCTTTACTATTAGCTGCAAATATATCTTTTGCCGCACGTATTCCGAGTGATTTGCAAAACTACGTAGGAAATACTTTCCCAAAAACTGATTTTCGTTTCGACGGAGTTATAATACTTTCAGATTCCACTTTATACTTACCTTTATTTCCGGCAAAACCGCTGGAGGTTGAAAAAATAGAAATAAAGTCTACAATACCGGCAAATAAAAAGTTATCTGAAAAACCTGATATTGTAATATTCAACAACAATTACGTATTACTTAAAGTAATAAATGAAAAAAACGGCAAAAAAACGGTAATCTCTCCGACTAACATCCCTGATGAAGTCAGAAACGGACTGCTTCCGCAAGATATGTTAGTTCCGAGAGGTCTTATTATACCGGAAACTTTAAAGGGTATTGTCGGTAATTTAGATATTTCTCTTTCTGAAAATACAGACTTAAGGATTGAAGTTCCGCAAAATAAAAATAATAAAGTTTCAACCTCTGTAACCCCATTGCCTCAGTTAAAAAATAAAACTTTTTACATTGCAACAGGTTATTCAAAAAATATTCAAGTAGTAAATGCCGAAAGCAAATCTCCTGAATATGCGCTTTCTCAAAGCCATGTTCCAAATTGTATGAAATCATACAATAACAAGTTTTTACTTGTAACATCGTTCAGCAGCAATTCATTAAATGTAATCTCTCTTGCTGATGAGAAGGTTATTAAAGAAATTATGTTTGCAACAAGACCTGACGAAATTTTGCTTGATAAAGAAAAAAACATAGCATACGTATCAAGTCCTGAAGATTCAAGCATATATATAGTAAACCTTGAAACAATGACGCTTTCAAAACAAATAAAAATAAACGGCATGTGTGAAAGATTAACCCTGAGCAATGACGGGACAAAAATATTTTATGTAGATAAAAAAACAAATGAAATTTGGGCAATTGAACTTGATAATAACTATCTTTTAAAAGATATAGGCAAATTCCCTAATGTTTCTAAAATAGCTTTTAATAATAACAAATTGTACATAACAAGTCGTACAAAAAACCACCTTGCAATAGTGGATTATGAAACTAACGGATTAATTGCCGAAATTGAAATTACCGAAAAACCAATAGATATGCTTGCTTATGAAAATAATCTTTTTATATTGGGAGCCTCAAGCAATGTTATACAAGTTATAGATACAAATACAGATGAGATAACTGACTCTATATATTTGAATACGAATGGATTTTCTACTAATATTACCCCCATAGACAACACTAATTTAGCAATAGTATCCGATTCAAGAGCGTCAATTTATTGTATTTTGGATATGACCAAAAAACAAATTATAAAGGCTAATCCGATAGAAGTTCCTATAAGAACAATAGTTGTAACTGATAAGATAAATAAAATAAAATAAAAATGATAAAATATTTTGATGATATAACTGAAGAAACACTTTCAAAACTTGAAGAAACCCAAAAAAATTTTTGGAATATTTCAAGAGTAACGGGTGAATTTCTTTATACACTGATAAAAACCGCAAATTGTAAAAATGTTTTGGAAATAGGCACTTCAAACGGATATTCCGGTATTTGGCTTGGCAAAGCACTAAAAGAAACTAACGGCCGTCTTACAACCATCGAGTTCTGGGAAAAACGTTTTTCCATAGCACGTGAAAATTTTAAGATATGTGATGTGGATGATTTAATAACAATAGTACAGGGTTCTGCTTGCGATATTTTAAAAGAGCTACCTGAAAATTTTGAGATTGATCTTGCATTTGTCGATGCAAATAAAAAGGAATATATTGATTATTTTGAATTAATACATCCACACTTAAAAGTCGGCGGATTTATAGCATGTGACAATATATTATCCCACAAAGAAAAGACTCAGCCCTTTATAGATGCAATAAATAAACACCCCGACTACGAAAATGTAGTACTCAATTTGCCTGCCGGACTTTCCTTAGGCAGAAAAATTCGTTAAATATATAAACCTTCACTTAACCAATTTTAACATGTCACTTGATTATTTTGATTTTTAATATATGATTAAGTTACACAACTAGCTAGAAAAGGAATAAAATTATGTCAAAACAATGTGAAATTTGCGGTAAAAAACCGATTAAAGCAGCGAAGTTAACCTTCTCACATAAACAAATTGTTCATACTCAAGAACCTAACTTGCAGTCAGTAAAAGCTGTAATTAACGGTCAAACAAAAAGAATTAAAGTTTGTACATCTTGTTTAAGAGCAGGTAAAGTTCAAAAAGCTGTTTAATTTTCTTGAAAAAATTTAAAACGGAACGAGTTGTTGAGGCTCGTTCCGTTTTTTGTACAAACTTTTATTAAGCGATGTTACAAGAAAACGCATAATTATTTGTCTTTTTAGAGCAAATTTACTAGAATATAAGTGGGGAAATTTTAAGGGATATAGAAATGTCAAAAGAAGATACAGGGGCTAAAACTTTATCACCGCAAGAGGTTAGAGGAATACTTAATGCCGATAATAAAGAAATTGTAGAACTTTGCAAGCGTGCATCCATTTTGCCTAAAAAAAATGCAAAAGGACAAACATACTTTTCGTACGACGAGGTCAAGCATTTAAGAGCAATTCAAGCTCAAAAAGGCATGTCTTATCCTGCTGAAAAAACTACCTCAGCAGTAGCAAGCATCCTCACTTCAATTCGTAACATGGAAACAACTCTTAGTGACAAAATTGCTAAGGTTATTGATGAAAAACTTGAAGGGATGGATGAGGTTGTTGTTGAACTTATTCGTTGTAAAACAGATAACGAAACCTTAAAACAAAAAATTATCGATTTAAATAAAGAGCTTTACCAGTTGAAAAATGATTTAAACAGTTACAAACCAATAGGTTTGGGATTGTACAAGAAAAAAGAACGTCATGCCTGGGAATAATACCCCTTCATTTTAGCATGTGTTCTTTGTTGTACTGCAAAATATATAATGAACTGTTTTGCAGTAGTTTTGAATAAGTAATAATAAAAAATAAAGGATGTAAAAGATGGCTGTAAAAGAAGAATTAACAACAAATGTAGAAGAAAGAAATAAAGCACTTAAACTTGCCATAGAAAAAATCGAAAAAGATTTCGGTAAAGGATCAATAATGAAACTTGGGGATAAAGCAACAGTTAATGTTGATGCAATCCCAACAGGAGCATTGGCTCTTGATGTAGCACTTGGAATAGGCGGTATTCCTCGCGGACGTATTATAGAAATCTACGGTCCGGAAAGTTCAGGTAAAACAACTTTGGCACAGCACATAGTTGCAGAATGTCAAAAAAGAGGCGGTATTGCAGCATTTGTTGATGCTGAACACGCTTTGGATCCTGAATATGCAAAAAATTTAGGTGTTCAAATTGATGATCTTTTAATTTCTCAACCTGATACAGGCGAACAAGCACTTGATATAACAGAAGAACTTGTAAGATCAGGTGCTGTAGACGTTGTAGTTGTGGATTCCGTTGCAGCACTTGTTCCAAAAGCAGAAATTGAAGGTTCTATGGAAGATCAGCAAATGGGCTTGCAAGCGCGTTTGATGTCAAAAGCACTAAGAAAACTCACAGGGGTTATAGGAAAAACAAATACGACCGTAATATTCATTAACCAACTGCGTATGAAAATAGGCGTTATGTACGGTAATCCGGAAACCACGACAGGCGGTAATGCCCTTAAATATTACGCAAGCGTTAGAATGGAAATCAAACGTGTTGAAGGTTTGAAGGGCGAAGATGGTGATGTTGGAAACCACGTCAGAGTAAGAGTTTTGAAAAACAAAGTAGCACCACCTTTTAGAACAGCAGAATTTGATATAATTTTTGGCAAAGGAATTTGCAAAATCGGTAATATTCTTGATGTAGCAGTTAATCTTGATATAGTTAAGAAAGCAGGTGCTTGGTTTAGTTTTAATGATGAAAAATTAGGCCAAGGCAGAGATAAGGCTAAGGAATTCTTAGCAGCTAATCCTGACATTTTAGCTGAAGTAGAAAGATTGGTACGAGAAAAACTTGCTGAACAATAATTAATGTAAAAAAATGTAAAGCCTATTTTTCTTAAATAACAAACTTTTTTGTGTTTGTTTTTAGTATAATCGTAATAATAGGAGGCATGATTATGCAAGTAAACGCTATCAATTCATTCAATAACGTAAATTTCGAAGGTATAAAAAGTAAAAAATCCGAAAAAAATATACCTTCACAAGTAAGAACTCCTGTCACAGAAGGTTTTATGAAAAAATTGTCAGGCCCCTTGGCAGCGGTAATGTTCATGATACCCGTTGCAACTACAACAACATCTTGTACCGATAAAATTGAAGTAGGTGCGCATGCCGGTGTAGATTTAATTATTCCACCTTGTCCTCCTGGTGAAAATGAACCGGATATAGATTGGTCAGTACAAGATTCTCTTTTAACTTGGGGCGGAGAATATTTAGACCTTCCAATTGAAAATTTTGATGGGGACAAAAAAGACAAAGCGTTATATTCAGCTAAAGGTAAAAGACAATGGGAGTTTAACAGACCTGAAGAAATAGAATTAAATCTTCCATTATCAAATAAATATGAAACACGCTACAACCACAAACTAGGTGATGATATAGAAAATGATATAAGGATTACAAAAGTAAATCCAGGAGAAATAACTATCGTAAAACTTGACGGCACAACGACAGATGACGTAAGTGGTCTGATGTTCAATGAAGATGGTTTCAAGACATTTGCACATTCAAACGGCAAAGATTCTATATATGTCTATCCAAAAGCAACTGACGGTGAATATAATGGCAAATACGTTCAAAAAGGTGTAGTTGGCAGAGGTTATTTAGACAAGGAACAATTTGGCGATAACGTTCTTTTGGTAGGATTTTTATCCCCGGGAACCCCTGACTATCCTCCGACTGAAGATCATTATATTGAGGTTTCAGGAAAGGCAATAACTAAAGACGAAATGCCGGCATTATTGAATAATACAACCAGAAAAACAGAAGAATAAACCAATAAATTAATAAAAAAGCACCCAATAGAGGGTGCTTTTTTATTTGTTAATGTATCTGAAAGACACATTTTGTACAGTGAGCTTTGGGATGTAAAACAAGATTATCTTCTAAATCATACATTCTCTCAACTTTAGTAACTAAAGGGGCCCCGCACTTAGGACATTTCAACCCGCCTGCACCATTCAAAATCAATTCTTTTAAACTTTCAATCATTTGCAAAGAAACAAAGTCATTTCTAAAATCTTTTTCAAGCCGTCTTATTTCTTCCGGATGACATTTCAAACCCTTAGCCAAGTTTTGACGTACCGTAACTGATAGGAATAATTCTTTCCCAGCCTCAATATCTTCTATCAAGGATAAATCCAAGTTCGACTTTAAAGCCAAACCTTTTGTGGAAAGCCCTAAATCATCTCTTTTTTTTTGTACAAACTGTGCTAAAGTTTTTTCCATAGATGGATTATACCATAAAAAAAGAACCCTAAAAAGGGTTCTTTTTTATTTACTGTCTGTATTAACCTCAGCATTAGCATCAGCCTTAAATGCCTTGTATATCCTGTTATATTCATCCTCAGAACCATTTGCGTTAAATTCATTTATATTTGAAGGATAATATTGAAAGGTAGTACCATTTTCTGATCTGTCAATTAGCCCGATGTTAGTCCTTGTATCATCAAATTTGGAAAGAATATAACGTTCCTTGAATACATCCGCACCTTTTTCTTTAACATATACAATCATGCCACTTTCTTCATTTTGCCCTGGTCTATCCCACACTGATTGAAGGTCAAAATTTTCTTCATACTGCATATAGATTTCGTCACCGTTTTCATTCACAATACGGATACCATCTGCAGCATTTGTCTTAGTTTGACCATTTGCCTCAAGAGTATATTTACCGGCAGCGACTTTTTCAACTTTACCTTGGAAATTATATTCACCAATATTACCTCTTACGACGGGATTTCCGGAAGTTATATCCTGCAAATCAGCAGGAGTTACAAAACTCATTGCAAAGCCTTCTGCACCATTACCATAGGAACCTTCATTTGCTTCTATATCTGTTGTGATATTGCCGACTTTACTAACATCAGCAAGTTGCACCAGTGAAACTTTGTCCATAATGCCATACATAGTAGACATAGCACCATCTGACTTCAAAGACAAATTGTCATATAGATAATGTTTAAAACCATTTTCAAATTCCACATAAGGCTTGCGTTTTTGTTCATCATAAGCATAAATATATTTTGTTCCATCTTCAGTTGAATGTCCATCCGGATAATTTTGGGGGTTATTAAGCGCGTCTATTGTGGATTTTGCCAATTGCTCAGGTGTAACTGTCAATGCAACACCAACATCATCAATTGGTCCCTCTGAACAAGAAACAGGAGCCATAGCAGCTGCAGCACCTAATGTAAGAGCAGCACCGCCAAGAACTGCTTCACCGAAACCTTTAACAAAATTCCACACATGATAAGCCGTATTATTCCAAGCCCTTTCATACCAAGGAGCTGCCGGTTTTATCTCACCTTGATTAGCGATAATTTGTTCCTGAGTGGGTAAATTTAAACCATTGTGTTGAATTGAAATACCTTTGTTCAAATCTTTAACTTTATTACCATTAAGTCCCTGCGCCAAAGCTTCCTTTTCAAGAGCAGCTTTTGCCTCAGCATTAGCTTTGTCAATTGCAGCTTGTTCTTCTGGCGTTATTTCAACATAATTTTTACGAGCTACATCGTCTTTTTTCATCCAACTTGGATTAAAACCATAATTATTGCCCATTGAGTTTCTCCTTTCATGGAACACATATAACCTTCTATATTCCCCTTAGTCGGTTGGTTTTAATATTTTCTTTAATATAAAAAATTATAAAAATTTTTATACATCAAGCAGAAAGCCTTATTTGAAAAGGCTTTCTGCCAATTAAAATTCAAATTTACATTCTGTAACAAATGAATAAAAATCAGGCTTGTAATTTAAGAAATTAAAGTTATAATGTAAATACAGAACATTGAAAATATGGGGACGTCCGGATTTGACAGGATGTTTGATTAATATAGGTTGCGAGTCCGAGCGCTGTTCTCGGTTATCAACGAGCTAAGCAAATTAAATGCTAAAGACAACGTAATTAAAGCTGATTTTTCTAGAGCATACGCTCTAGCTGCTTAGTAGCAGTCAGCCACTCCAATAGCCCAGCTTGCCGGTTATTGGGGTCCACTATGCAAGACGCAGTATGTTGATAATGGTAGGCATATCAAGATTACCATTGAAGGTTAAGTACTTCCGCAAAAAGTACTTTGGCAAATTTAAGGGTAGTGATACTTTCCTGAATTTGTCGAGAGAATAAGTATCTACACTCGTAGAGGCTTATGTTGGTCCATTTTGGACG
>CALVAZ010000118.1 GCA_944325675.1 Candidatus Gastranaerophilales bacterium | reverse complement strand
CCATAATAGAATACAAAATCAAGAAAATAATTTGCCCTCTCCCATAGGGAGAGGGAAGTAGTTGAACGAGTGAAGCGAGTATCAACTACGGGTGAGGGTCATCATGTTGATGATTTTACCCCTCACCGGAATTTCTAAATTCACATACGTTCATTAAGAAATTCTATCCTCTCCCACAAGGGGCGAGGGGGGTAAATGATTTAATGTATACATGGTACCCTCTCCCATAGGGAGAGGGCTATTGAATATTTGTTACGTAACGGTGTTGCTAATGGTGCCTGATGCACGACAACATACTAAGTTTTGGTCAATATTTTCTAATCCACTAGACAAACAGCCTGCGGATCGCTATTACCACGGCTGTCGTTATTCCAACGCGTATTGAAAGAGAAGAAGTAGCGGTCGTACGCAATGTAGCTGCCATATTCCTCGCCAGACCAAACAGAGAAGGCTGAGGTTAAATTAAGTGTGAAACTCAACTCGGCTACATTATTATAGTCAAGGGTTAAACTGGCTACATTTTCTTTGGCACCTATGCCTGATGTGTTATAAACATAGTTTGCTATTTCTGCCAATTGTGCCATTGTAGGCATTTTACTGACACCCCCGCATGCTTTCACAGCCCCGGCCCAGTAGTCAAAGTCATAATAACATGCTTTTATCCCTAAACTACCTTTGAGTTGTTGACATTCAGCTTTTGTGATAGGTGTAGGGTAAAATGGTGCACCGAAACAAGTACCGCCCAGTTCAAATGCACACTTTGAATTGCCTAAACTATTAACATTAATACCTCTTAAATCTTTACCGGAAGTGTTAGGATTTTTAAACCCATCAGTATCATAAAGCATAGCAAGACAAGAGGTACCTGTAACTTGATTAGAATAAGGATTTTGCGTGCAATCAGGATTGTATGCCACAAGCCCCGTGGTTCCGTTAGCAAATTGAACCCCGATAATATCTGTATCCCAATCTTCTTGACCAAAATTAGAGGCGGTTTTAATATTTGTCATATCAACTTCTTCAGGATCGGCATCACCTGCGCCCCACCAAACTTTATCTTCAAAACAAGACATTAAATCATCATTTTTGCAAATTCTTGTAATTTTAAAATGTTTAGATAATTCACTCACAAAATCAGCAGTATTTCTATAACCAGCAAGAGTTTGTTGAGCATTCATAGCTTTAAGAGATTCTTCGAGTTTTCTTTCAAAAACAGTAGATGCAGTATCCCAAGCTCGTTGTTTGTAATTAGAAACAAGAGTCGGAATAGTAATAGCTGCAACAACACCTATAATTGCGAGTGTAATTAATACTTCTGCAAGAGTAAAACCGCCTTTTTTCATACAAAACTCCTTTTTATTTGATTAAATATTATTTTTTGTACTTTGTCAAGGATTTTAAATAATTAATTTTTCCTTAACTTTTTTAAAAATGTGTCAATCATGTATTATAAATATATTGTGGATTCTGAAAAAACTTTAGGATAACGATTAGTTTGTAGTTAAAAAAGGAGAGGATAATATGATTAAACCACTAGGAGACAGAATTGTAATTAAGGTTATTGAAGACACTGAACAAACTTCAGGCGGAATTTTTATCCCTGACAGCGCAAAAGAAAAACCTCAAAAAGGTGAAGTTGTTGCGGTTGGCTTGGGCAAGATGAATGACAAAGGTGAAAGAGAACCTATGGATGTTAAAGCAGGCGACGTTGTCCTTTATGCAAAATATGCAGGAACAGATATTAAAATGGATGGTGTTGAATACAAAATCCTTTCAGTTAAAGATGCTTTGGCGGTAATTGAATAATTACCCATCACTATAACCCTCTCCCGCAAGGGGTGAGGGAATTACTATTTATAACAAGGAGATATTAAAATGGCAAAACGTATAGTATTTGACGAAGAAGCAAGAAAATCGCTTCTAAAAGGTATAGATGCAGTGGCTGACGCTGTAAAAGTTACATTAGGACCGAAGGGCAGAAACGTTATTTTGGAAAAGAAATACGGTGCTCCTCAGATTGTAAACGACGGTGTTACTATTGCTAAAGAAATTGAATTGAAAGACGGTTTGGAAAATGCAGGTGCACAATTGTTGAAAGAAGTTTCTTCAAAAACAAATGATGTTGCAGGTGACGGTACAACAACCGCTTCAGTTTTGGCACAAGCTATTGTAAGAGAAGGTTTAAAAAACTTGACAGCAGGTGCAAATCCTATGTCTATGAAACGCGGTATTGACAAAGCTGTTGATGTTGCGGTTAAAAATATCAAAGATATGTCAAGACCTGTAAATACAAAAGAAGAAATCGCTCAAGTTGCTGCAATTTCTGCCGGTAATAACGAAGAAATCGGTGAACTTATTGCAGAAGCTATGGAAAAAGTTGGCCACGACGGCGTTATTACCGTTGAAGAATCAAAATCTTTCGGTACTAACTTAAAAGTTGTTGAAGGTATGCAATTTGACAAAGGATACATTTCTCCATACTTTGTGACTGATCCTGAAAGAATGGAAGCAGTTTTGGAAGATGCTTATGTATTCTGTTGCAACAAGAAAATCAACCTTATTGCAGACCTTGTACCTTTATTGGAACAAGTTGCCCGTGACGGTAAATCATTGTTGATTATCGCAGAAGATGTTGAAGGCGAAGCTCTTGCTACATTGGTTGTTAACACAATGAGAAAAGTTTTAAGAGCAGTTGCTGTTAAGGCACCTGGATTTGGTGACAGAAGAAAAGCTATGCTTGAAGATATTGCTATCTTAACAGGTGGCGAAATGTTCACTGAAGAACTTGGTATCAAGATGGAAAATGTTACAACTCAAATGCTTGGTAAAGCTAAACGCGTTACGGTTACAAAAGATGAAACAACAATTGTTGTCGGTGATGAAACAAAAACAGCAGTTCAAGACCGTATCCGTTTAATAAGAAAACAAATAGAAGCATCTGACAGTGAATATGATAAAGAAAAACTTCAAGAACGTGTTGCAAAACTTTCAGGTGGAGTTGCATTGATTGAAGTTGGTGCAGCAAGTGAAGTTGAATTGAAAGAACGCAAATTGAGAATTGAAGATGCTTTGAACGCTACCAGAGCAGCCAACGAAGAAGGCATTGTTCCTGGTGGTGGTGTTGCTCTCCTTAGAGTTCAACAAGCATTACAAAAGGCTTTGGAAACCGAAAAATTCAATTCGGATGATGAAAAAATCGGTTACAGAATATTAACAGCCGCATTGGATGTTCCTCTAAGAGCAATTGTTCGCAATGCAGGTGCAAAATCAGATGTTGTTGTAGATAATATTTTATCACACGACGGTGCATACGGTTATGATGCTTTGAAAGATGAGTATACCGATATGTTTAAATCAGGTATTGTTGACCCTGCAAAAGTTACAAGATCAGCTCTTGTAAACGCAGCATCCGTCGGTTCAATGTTGTTGACAACGGAAGCGGCTGTTGTTGAAATTCCTGAAGAAAAAGCTGAGCCTGCAATGCCTGCCGGAATGGGTGGCATGGGCGGTATGATGTAAAAATCATAACAACAAAAAAGCGAGCCTCAAAGCTCGCTTTTTTGTTTATTTATCCAAATAGGCTATCAAGTCTTATAATTTCTTTGATTTTTTGCCACCAGGATTTTTCTATATCTTCCCTTGCAATTGTCAGATCAGTACAATATTTTACAAACATTTCTCTGGACATTTTTAATTCTTTGTCAGGATACCAAGGATTAATAAGTATAACAGAATCTTTAGTTACTTTCTTAACTGTAAATGCGTGTCCTCCGCTATCAGATGGGGAATGTCCGACTTTGAAGGCTGCTGTGGCAACTATGTCTATTTTCTTATCATTTTCATAGTCTGTCTGAAGTTTATTAAGCATTTTATTGAGTGCGTAGTTTGTTCTTCTTATGTTACCATCTATTTCAGATATAGATTGTGTCTTATAAGTTGTTTCGGTTAGTAGTGGTAAGGCCATATTGTCGCGCAACGCTTTTGATGATAAAATGGGTGTATTTGCATAATTAGGATTTGAATATAATTCAGATTTTTTACTTGTTAAAATGAATATTGCATCGTGTTCCCATCCCCCACTGAGAATGTTATTATCTTTGTGGCCTGTTACCATACCTGCAATTTGCCAGTAATCCTCCGGTGATAGACTATTAGCTTCAAGTGTTTGCCGGACTTCTTCTCTATATTTTTCAAAGGCAGCTTCTAATAATATTACGTCGGGGTCTCCATCGGAGTATCTTTCACCTTCTTTGGATAAAATGTTTTTAACTTCATCTTCAGTAAAAGAATATTCTCCCGTTATAAATACGTTACTCAAATTGTCATCTTTCAAAGATTCTGCAGCTAACTTTGCACCAGGTAATGTAAGAGTGTATACTTTTTGCCCATTTACTGTCTTTTCATTCCTTAAACTTTGTAGGTATTCCTGACCACCCGTAACATTTCTAATTGAATTTATTGTCGCTAATAAATAGCAATCTCCTTGATTTTTTTGGAAAGAATGGCCATAGTAGTTATCGAGACCCAAATTGTCTTTTTTAAGTTCCTTTTTAGATGGGTTGGGCTCAATTGGATTTATTGGTGTAGAGTCTACGGGTGTTGGATTGTCTGGAGTCACAATTTTACTGTCCCATTCTTCTAAATTTTTGGCACGTTTCATTTTTAGCTGCTCATCATCAATAGCTTTTAAAGTCACACCACCTTGTTCATTTTTTTCTAAAGAAAATGCCATATCTTTGTATTTGGACATATAAGTTCCATCAGCTTCATTATAGGTCAGTTTTGTAAATTTATTTTCGCCATACGATGATGGAAGTTCCATCATCAAAATCTTGGGTAAAGTTCCATCTTCCGGCATAGTAGATCCATGAGGGATTTTTATAATTCCACTATATACTTTGTTTGTAATTCCTGCAGCTCTTGCATCTATTTCAACATCTTCAAGTTTACCGTTTACGAATCCAAAATCTTCCGCATATGTAGGTTTTTCTTCTGCCTTTTTTACATTGGTACTTCCGAGTTCGACCATGAATTGTAAAAATTTTCTACTATCAATGCTATTTAATTCCTTACTGTCAAGGTAAGCTCGTGCTTCTTCTTCGGTGATAATTTTATCTTCAATCATTTTAGATAAATCAGATTTTAGTGCATCAAGTTCTTCTTGACTAATTTCACCGTTATTTGAAGTGTCAATTTTAGCCCAAATAGTGTTTAAATCTTCTGAGATAGTTTCCCTTTTTATGCCTGCTTTTAATTTATTCCATTCAATATTTCCAACATTACCTAGTTGAATATTATTTTCTCTGTTTGGCATAGCACTGCCTCCTAACACAAATTTACCAATGCAAATTTGTGTACGGCTTAAACTACTTAAAACTTTAGATTTTGCTTAATATATTGTAATGAATTTAAGAATTAAGATAGCGTTCACCTGTATCCGGTAGAATTGCCACAATCATTTTATCTTTGAATTCAGGGCGTTTTGAAATTTCAATTGCTGCATACATTGCGGCACCGGATGAAATTCCGCATAAAATCCCCTCGCTTGTTGCAAGTTGTCTTGCCGTATTTATGGCGTCATCATCACTTACAGGAATAATTTCATCAACAACATTTTTGTCAAAATTATTCGGTATAAAATTTGCGCCTATACCTTGAATTTTATGAGCTCCGGCAGGTTTTCCCGCTAATACCTGTGAGGTTTCAGGTTCAACAGCTATTGCCTTAATATTTGGATTGTGTGATTTTAAGCCTTTTGCAATCCCTGAAATTGTTCCGCCTGTGCCGACACCCGCTACAATAATATCGACTTTTCCGTCTGTATCGCGCCATATTTCTTCGGCGGTTGTATTTATGTGCGATTCAGGGTTAGCTGGATTGTTAAATTGTTGAGGTATAAACGAATTTGGGTATTTTTTGCTTAATTCTATTGCTTTATCAACTGCACCCTGCATTCCTTTTGAACCTTCGGTTAAAACAAGTTCTGCACCGTATGCCTGCAGAAGTTTGCGGCGCTCCAAGCTCATTGTCTCCGGCATTGTTAAAATCATTTTATAACCTCTTATCGCACAAATCATAGCCAGTCCGATTCCCGTATTCCCGCTTGTGGGCTCGATTATTACGGTGTCTTTGGTTATCAGACCTTTCTTTTCTGCGTCTTTAATCATATTAAAAGCAGGTCTGTCTTTTATTGAACCCGCAGGATTAAAGCTTTCAATTTTTGCTATAATATTTGCATTTGTAAGCTTATTAATTCTTACAAGCGGTGTGTTACCTATTAAATCTGTCATGTCGTTTGCTATTTTCATATAGTCCTCTTTTATGTAGTTTTTTCTCTAAAACCTTTACTCTTTGATATTGTTCTGCCTATCTTTTTAAAACCTTCTTCTAATTTTGTGTAGTCTATTGATTTTTTGCCAGGGTAGATTTCATATTGATTACGATGTAATTCATCTGTAAAGTTTGGCATTAGAACATTTGCTCCGCTTTGTAGCGCAATAATCCTGCCATTAGGGTGGATTGTTTCCATAGCGGTTGTTGCAGGGATGTTAATATCAGGCATCAAAAGCCGTGTTATTGCCATAACTTTTAATGAAAGCTCAAAACCATTAGCAGGAAAATCTTTCAGTGGTGTATCTTTGTGGGGTATTAATGGCCCAAGCCCGACCATATCAGCATCAAGCTCTTTAAAAAATAATATATCATCAGCTAAAGATTCTATTGTCTGGTTTGGTAGACCTACCAAGCAGCCCGTTCCAGTTTCATATCCCAGTTTTTTTAAATTTTTTAGACATTGAACTCTGTTATCAAAATCCATATTGGGGTGTAATTTTTTATATAATTCTTTATCCGTTGTTTCTATTCTTAAAAGAAATCTGTCTGCACCTGCGTCTTTCATTACTTTATATTCATCAAAAGACCTTTCCCCGATACTTAATGTTACTGCTACATCATTTTTTTTGATTTCTTTAATTATTTTAGCTAATACTTCGGCTGTGTAGTATTCATCCTCTGCGGATTGCAGAACTATTGTTTTGTAACCCCTTTCTATTGCGTTTTGAGCAAGGGTTATTATATCATTTGGGGATAATCTGTATCTTTCAATATTTTTGTTTGCTGACCTTACACCGCAATAAAAACAATTTCTTTTGCATATATTTGAAAATTCTATAAGTGCTCTTAGGTGTATTTCATCGCCTACATATTTTTTTCTTGTGTTGTCTGCGGCATTAAAAATTTTATCATTTATTGAGTTGTTTTTTAGTAGTTCAATAATTTCTTCTTTGGAAAGTTTATGATACTTTAATGCTTTTTCAAGAATTTTTTCCATAATGAGATTATATACCAAAAAAGACTGACATTTGTCAGCCTTTTTTGACTCATTGTGATAGAGATTATTTTTCGATTGCCGGTTGTTGATATCCGGGTCTTGGTCCTCTTTCTCCGTCAGGTCTTGGACCCATTGGTGGACGTCTGTGTTCTTGTTCAAAACGTTTTCTACCTTCTTTTTTAATTTTTGCAAGCTCTTTTTTCTGTTTTTTGGTTAAAATAGATTCGAAATCCTTCATGTTTTGCATACGCAATTCGTGAGCTTGTTTTTGGAGTTCTTTCAAATCTGCTCTGATTTCATTTAATTTTTCTTCTTGCATTTCAACTGCCATTTTTGAACGTTTGATAGCTTCAGCTTCTTGCTTTTTAGCTTTTACTTGCTCCATTATAGGTTTCATTTGTTCGTGACCTTTTGCACGTAATTCGTTTACTTGCTCTTTTTGTTTGTCAGTGAGTTTTAAGCGTTCTTCAAATGGTGGTTTTTTAAAGTCATTTTTAGACCCTGGTCTTTTGAAATCAGGTTTTACTTTTTGAATGTCAGCTTGTACCGCCGGTGCTTTTGTCGCAGCTTCTGTTGTTACTGCGGTTTCTGCTGCTATTACGCTTGTCATTGAGAAAGCTATTAAACTTGCCATAATTAGTGCTTTTTTCATTAGTCCATCCTTTCTTTGATTAAATTATCCAACTTTTCTGCCAATTCTTTTTTTGCGTTGTAAATTCTTGATTTTACAGTCCCTATAGGACATTTTAGTTTTTGCGCGCAATCCTCATAACTGTAACCTTGAATTTCACAAAGCAATATTACTTCTTTGAATTTTGGCTTTAGCGAATTTATCGCGTTGATTATTTGTGTTTGTCTTTCATTTTTTATTAATTTAAGTTCAGGTGTCTCCTTTTTATCTTTTATTGTATTTATTACTGTATCATCTGATGTTGAATTTTCGAGATTTCTTCTATATGCGGATTTTATATAATCTTTTGATATATTCTTTGCAATTGTGCCTATCCAACTTTTAAAGTTACCTTGTTCACTGTATTTTTTTGAATTTTTCCATGCTCTAATGTAGACTTCTTGTTCAAGATCTTCGTTTTCTTCCTTGGTTATAAGTCTTATTATGCTTTTTACGTTATTTTGATTTTTCTTTATTATCTCTTTAAAATCCATCTACTCTACCATTACAAAACCGTATGAATCAACAGGCAAACCTAAGTCCTCCGGTGTTAGTGTCGTTCCGTACCTTAGGGTATCCGAAATGTCGGTGTTTAAATTTATAACCCCAAGTGTTGTAGCACTTAGGCACATTGCAAAAACTGCGCAAGCAATCTTTAACTTTGCCATGTTTTTCCTGTGCCTCATAAAATGAGGTTTTACTTCTTTAATTAGTTCAGAAACGGCTTCCATTTTTTTGTTTTCTGCTTGGCAATCTTTACAGTTTTGCAAATGCTCATTAAATGTTTTTTCATCTGCAAAAGTAAAAAGTGCTTCGTATTTTGTACATTTTTTATCCATTTTTTAACCTCTGTACCTATATAACGAAATAGAAAACAAAAAGTTCATTTTTATATTATATAATACTGACTTGCATTTGTAAAATTCTTGTAATAATATAGCTTTTGGTAGCAATTTTTAGTATTTACCAACTTGAGATAAGTGAAATGAGCGTTAATAATACACTAGAGAAAATATGTACCTCTTTGGGTAAAAATAATAAGCCGACATACGTTGTAATGGCGATTGCTACTGTTAAGGGGATTTGTCGTCCAATTTTTACAATGATGGACAAAAAAGAAAACCCTGAAACCAAGAAATATACTGCTATTCGTGAAGGTTTAACAGAAATTATTGCAATTCCGGTTTATTGGGCAAGTGGTGAGATAGCAGGAAAGTTGGCTCATGCCTTTGCTAAGCCGAAAAATTTTATGGATGGTGCTCTGTATAAGCAGTATAAAAATGGGATGAAGACACCTGAAGTTGTCAAAGCTTTTGAAGATGCTAAGGTTCTTGCCGAAAATAATTTACCAAAAATGAATAAAAATCTAATGTTTATGGGCGTTTGTGGTGCTGCGCTTTTTGTTATTCCTGCACTGTGTTCAGTTGCAATTAAGCCAATTATGAATAAAATACAAAAAAATAATTCCCAAAAACACCTCGATATAAGTACGCAGCAGCCTATTGAAAAGTCTTTGAATTTGGCTTATTCTCCCGATTTTCAACGAGGTGAAGGATACAAGCATTTGAACAGTTTCTACAGAGGAACTAATTCGGGCATGAAAGTAGGTGGAGTATGATAAGTGCTATTGCAAACGGTTTATCAAATTCAACTTTGGCGAACATTGCTCAAAATACTGCGGCGTCTGTTTCTATTGAAACAACGTTGAAATCCATTGGTAGACCGGGGTTCATTCTTATTGACAATGATATAAGCCCTGATACTAAGAAATATGCTGCAGCGAAGGAATTTTTATATCAAGCGACTTGCCTTGCAATATATTTGGCATTAATTACGCCTGTATTTAAAAAAGGTGCATTCGCTCTTGCTAAAAAACACATATTTAAAAATAAACCCGAATTCGCTAAATTTAAAGATGCAAATGAATATTTGGATTACTATAATTTGGCATCCAAAAATATAATAAATCGTCGTGCTACTTTAATAAAAGATCACTCTCGTAAGAAATTCCTGCATGATGGCTTACGTGAAGATTTGACAAAAAATAAGAACCCCGAAAAATATCCGTTAATCAAAGGTACGGTAGAGTTGGGTTCCCTGATAGGCTCTGTTTTTGGGCTTGCTATTTTGGCTCCTCAAATTAGTCATTATACCATTCACCCTATGTTAAGACTTTTGGGTATGGAAAAAAAGGATAAGGCTCCTGAGGCGGTTGAAGAAAATGTGACAGCTCCAAAATTAGATAAAGAGGCGTAGTTATTATGGAATGTAAGCATCTGGATAATTTGAAAGATTGTACGTGTTCTGCGAGATGTCCAAATAAGGGATATTGTTGCGAGTGCGTGGCACACCATAGAGCTTTAGGGCAAATTCCGGGATGCTTTTTCCCAAAAGATGCAGAAAAAACATACGACAGGTCAATTGAATATTTTATAAAAGTTATGAGCAAATAGCTTCTATTGAATTTATTGATCGTTCGGCCATTAGTTCAGCTTTAAGTTTTTTGTTTTTACGTTCTTTTTTAGGTAAATCAACAGGTGGCAAAATTCCCCAGTTAGAGTTTATTGGTTGAAATTTGTCGTGTTCCGGATTGCTTATGTAATGTGTTAAAGCTCCAAGCATTGTTTCTTGAGGAAGCTCAAGAAGCTTTTCTCCCATCAAGTATCTTGCCATGTTAACCCCTGCCAAAAGTCCCGTTGCTATTGATTCGGTGTAACCCTCGGTTCCTGTTATTTGGCCTGCAAAAAAGAGGCTTTCGCGTTTTCGTGTTTGTAGTGTTGAATTTAATATTTTAGGTGAATTTATAAATGTATTGCGGTGCATTACACCATATCTGACTATATTTGCATTTTCCAATCCTGGAATTGACTGTAATAATTCCTTTTGGCTTCCCCATTTCAAATTTGTTTGAAATCCGACAAGATTATAAAGGGTTTTGGCTGAATTATCTTGTCGGAGTTGAACTACCGCATAGTTTTCCTCACCTGTTCTTTTATCAATTAATCCAACAGGCTTCATTGGCCCGAACCTTAAAGTATCAATTCCTCTTGAGGCTAAAACTTCTATCGGCAGACAGCTTTCAAAAAATTTTGCATTTTTTTCAAATTCTTTTAATTCGATTCTTGGAGCATTAATCAATATATTATAAAATTTTTCATATTGTTCTTTATTCATTGGACAATTAATATATGATGCTTCTCCTTTGTCATATCTGCTTGCAAAAAATGCTTTGTCAAAATCAATACTGTCTTTTTCAACTATTGGTGCAATAGCATCAAAAAAATGCAGATGTTCATTTTCGGTGAAAGATTTTATGTTTTCTGCCAACATATCGCTTGTTAGAGGACCGGTGGCAATTATTGCATTTGTATTAGGAATTTCAGTAATTTCTTCTCTTATAAGTTCTATGTTCGGATTGGTTTCTATTGCCTCAGTTACTTTTTTTGAAAACAGTTCTCTATCTATCGCTAAAGCATTGCCTGCCGGGACCTTGCATTCATAAGCGATTTTTATAAGTTCACCGCCTAAAAGCTCCATTTCATACTTCAAAAGACCGCTTGCATTTGTTTTGTCATAAGAGCCTAAGCTGTTAGAACAAACAAATTCTGCGCATGCTCCGCTCACATGGGCGCCCGTGCTTTTTGAAGGCCGCATTTCGTATAATTTTACTTTTATGTCTCTTTTGGCAAGCTGCAGTGCTGCTTCCGAACCCGCAAGACCTGCTCCTATAATATTTACTTCCATGCTTATGAGTTTATTATACTATTTTCGCCGTGTCAATTTATGTTTTTTCTACCTTATTAGTAAATTCATTCTTAAAAATGCCTGATTAAACTCATTTGTAACATAAATGTTACAAATGTAGTAGGTGACTTGCAAAAAAAATATGTATTAAGTATAATAAGTACACTTATTAAATACATTTATCTTTTTTGTTAAATTTTCTTAAAGATTAGGGTTAAAAAAGCAATAAGTGTCTGGGTAAGTTTTTATAAGTATTATGTGTGTAGACAGAAAAAGTTAGTAGGGACATGTCAGTAAAATCAGTACAATTATTATCAACAGAAACGAAACAGCGCCAAGCGAGCAATAATAAAAAAAACCAAAATGTATCATTCGGAAGTGCGGGTAACCCTGTAATTACTCTTATGGATGCAATTGATAGAGGTGGGTTTGCTGCTTCGTTTATAATGCAGGACTTCCTAGGCATGGCTGGTCCGCGTGTTTTGACAGGTATATACCGAAACCATGACAAAACCGGAAAGTTGAACTGGGATTTTGCCAAAAAAGAAGGTATAAGAGAAGTTTTAAGCGGCCCGAGTGCTTTTATCATACCGTGGTTTTTGATGTCTGGTATCAAGAAAATATCCGGTACGGCTAATAATGTGCCAATTGATTTTATAAATGCTTTTGGAAAGACCTTTGGAAATTTTGCAAAAGAAAATGTTGCTGTTTTTGCCGATAAAGCTGCTGCCAAGAAAGGTTTTTATGAAGATGTATTTAAAAATATGTTGGCGACCTCTACTAATAATGCCTTAAGTGGTGAAGAACTTGAAAAAACGGCAAAATCGTTTGCTCAAAAGCTAGTTGAGGCGGAAAATGCGCCTTCAAAGGGTTTTTGGAAACAACTTACCGGTAAAAAAGTACAAGGTTCTGCGCAGGATTTACAGCATGAATTGTTAGAAGATTTTATTAACCTTCGTAAAACTCACCTTGGTATTGAAGGAGACAAAGTTGTTGCAGAATATACTGCTAAAGATGGTAAGAAAGTAGCTTCTTCTTTCAAATCTATCTTGGGACATATGAATGATTATGCCAATGATGCAATAAAAAATACTGCTAAAAAAATTAAAAAGAATGTAAATATCGGTGCTGAAGATGTTGAGAAGTTTGTAAAAACATTAAATCAAAGACGTTCAGGTACAAGATTTTTATCAAATATGTCTATGTGGCTTGCTGTTGTTGGATTCTATACAGTTATTCCTAAGTTATATAACCACGTAACTAAGGGTCGTGACCCTGGATTGGACGGCTTGGGTGTACAAGAAGAAAATGTTAAGAAAACGGCTAATCCTACTTTTTCAAATGAAAAGGTAGAAAATAATCCAAATAAAGCTGCTGCTGAACCGTCATTTACAGGAGCTCCAAATTTGTTTGCAAAATTAGGAAAAACTGTAACTGAGGGGAAAGCGTTAAAATCATTCTCCAACGGATTTGAGTTTGATGGTGCAACGATGTCTATGCCTGCAATGTTGTCTTTGTTATTTGGATTCTGTTTGCCGCCTCGGTTAATCCATGCTCAAAGTAACACTGACAGAAAAGAGATTTTATTCCGCGATGTTACAAGTTTCTTAGCAATTTTGTTTGGTGCAAAGACTTTGACAAGAATCTTCTCGGATATGTTTGCCAAAACATCAGGGCTTGCTTTGAATATTAAACCTGACAATCATAAAGAGTCTTTATTAAAAAGAGCATGGCATTATATATATCCGTCAGGTGGCGTTCAGGTATTGGATGATGCCCGTATAAAAGCTAATTATAGTGGCGTTGAGTCTTTTAAAGACGGTATAAACGATATGTTCCGCTTTGTTGATAAAAATGGTGGTAATGTAGGTAAAATGCTTAGTATTGATAAAGATATTAAGGCAGCTGCAACTACAATTTTGGGTAAAGCACCAAACAGCAAAATGAAGTTGGCAGATATTATCAAATCTTTTGATGCAGCTAAAGATTCTTCTGCTTATAAGAAAATAATTGCCAAATTGGCTGACGAAGGTAATACTTTAGTAAAACATGCTAAGACTTATAACAGTGCATTTGGGTTCGCTTCAACTATATTCTTAGTCCCGGCATTGATGGTCTGGATATCACATCACTGTGAAAAGATGACAAAACTTCGTATTGCAGAACAAAAGGAAAATTCAATGAAGGAAATGGCTCAAAGAACTCAAATACCTGATTCAATGAGGGTTGTTACAAATAAACCGACAATGGCAGGTTTCTTAAATAAGGCATAAAAAAGAGGTTCATTTAGAACCTCTTTTTTTATTACGTTGAAATAACTTATTCTTCAATCAAAGCATTGATATCGGCTACCATTGCATCCGGATCAAACCCGTGAACTCTTGCACCTGCTTCAAGGTTTTCAAAACGAGCTGCAGCACAGCCTATGCAGCCTAAGCCATATTTTTGGAATACTTCAATACTTTGAGGATATGCTTGAACGATATCCATAATGTTCATTTCTTTTGTTACTTTTTCTGCCATAATTTTCTCCTTTGACTTTTTCTTGCTCGTCATTAATAAAATTATACACTAAAAAAGAAGGTATGTTATGGAATTATTTAAAAAGTTTTTCAAAGATGAGGATAGAATTATAGGCTTATCCGGTTTTAAAAAAGAAGAAGAGGTGCAATTAAAGGCATATGTGCCGAGGTTTAATCCTTCAAAACCTATTTACAACTTTAATTATCAAAAGAATTTCTTTTTAATGTAATATTTATTTACAAAAAGGCAATTTTTTCGTACCCAATTACTTTATTTATATATAGGGAAAAATTGGGGATTTAGTATGTCAGTAAATGCAATCAAGTTCGGAAATCTTTCAGCTATAAGACAAGTTCAGGCTCAGAAAAATTATGCATCGCCTGCTGTTGCGCAGAATTTTCAAACTAATTATTCTAAGGGTGAATTGGTTCCGAAAGTTCAAAATGAAGTTCTGGCGAATAAATTGAACATATTTGCTTAAGTTTTACTGATCGCTTTCGTGTTGATCTCTGTCTTTCATTAGTTTAGCAAAGTCAGACGGTTTAATGCTTTGAATGAAGTTTTTAAACTCTTGAGCTTCTTCTTCATCTTTTGCTGTATCAGTGGATACGGAACCGTTAGACAAAACATTTGCCGTAACAAAAATTGGCGCATCAACCCTTATTGCAATGGCAATAGCATCAGACGGACGTGAATCGATTTCTATAAAGTTATCATTTTCGTCTTTCAAAAATAGTGTTGCAAAGTAAGTTTCTTTTTCAACGTCGTTAATTTCGACTCTATCAAGTATGTAACCTGTTTTTTCTATTAAATTTATAATCAAATCATGAGTCATTGGTCTTGCAACGTTCAGGTTTTCAATTTTCCTTATAATAGCACTTGCTTCAGCTGAGCCTATCCAAATAGGAAGCGCTTTTCTATTGTCTTTATCATGCAAAACAACAATAGGTGAACCTGTTCTTGTATCAAGGGCAATACCCATAACTTTCATTTCTATCATTATATCAAAACCTTTCTTTATTCTTAATTTTTACCAACAACACCAACAAGAGGAGAAGATGCCGCTGCTATTTCTTTTTTAGGCATTCTTCCTGCTTCGTAAGCCATACGTCCTGCCAGAACTCCATGTTTGAAAGCTTCAGCCATTTTTACTGGATCTTCAGCTTTTGCTATTGCAGTGTTAATTAAACAAAAATCCGCGCCGCATTCCATAACAGTTGCAGCATCAGATGGAACGCCGATTCCTGCGTCAACTACAACAGGAATGTTGGATTGCTCAATGATAATTTTTATATTTTCAAGAGTTTTAACCCCTTGGCCTGAACCGATAGGAGAGGCTAAAGGCATAATTGTCGCACAGCCGATTTCCTCCAATCTTTTAGCTAAAATCGGGTCAGCATTTATATAAGGTAATACTGTAAAGCCCTCATCAACAAGAACTTTTGCAGCTTCTAATGTAGCAATGGGATCCGGCATAAGGTATTTAGGATCAGGTATTACTTCTAACTTAATCCAATTGTTTATTCCCATTGCTCTTGAAAGGTGTGCAATACGAATTGCTTCTTCTGCGGTTGCACATCCGGCTGTATTTGGCAATAACCAGTATTTGTTTAAATCAATGTGATCCATCAAGCCAACGTGGCCGGGAGCTTTCATATCCACTCTTCTTATTGCAACTGTAACAACTTCAGCGCCACTTGCACGATGAGCTTTTTCCATTGTTTCAAAATCGTCAAATTTTCCTGTCCCGACCATCAATCTTGATGTAAATTCTTTATCAGCAATTCTTATTGTCATAATTTTCTCTCCTATACATCAATATTATAAACTAAAAAATAATTTTTAACCTCTTTCAAAAAAAAATATTTATGCTATACTTTGTACATAGGCATAAAAGCCTGCATGACAAAACATGGAGTAATGGCCGAGTGGCTGAAGGCGGCACCCTGCTAAGGTGTTAGGTGGGTCTAACCTGCCTCGAGGGTTCAAATCCCTCTTGCTCCGAATTAAAGCCCGGATACTTTTGTGTTCGGGCTTTAATTCATTTATATAACTTCGTGTTAAAATTGGTTTGCGCGGAATGCATTATGGATGAATTTGTAAGAAAAATTTTTAAAAATAAAAAAATAAATTCTAAAAAATTAGTTCAATTTGGGTTCAAGTTTGATGGTATTGTTTATGAGTATTCTCAAAAAATACTTGAAAACCAGTTTGAACTCTTTATTTTTATAAAAAATGAAGATAATATTGAAACTAAATTAATTGATTGTGAATCTAAGGAGTTATATACTTTACATCTGTTTAGTGATGCTGAAGGAACTTTTGTAGGCAGGGTTCGCGAGGCGTATGAAAATATTCTTGTTGACGTGGCGAAAAAATGTTGTGATGATACTTATTTCATATTTCCGCAGTCAAACAGAATTGCTGAGTGGATAAAATGTGAATATGGAGTTCTGCCAGAATTTTTGTGGGAAAAATCTCCGGGATGCGGAGTTTTTCGCAATCAAACCAGCAAAAAATGGTTTGGCATAGTTATGGATATTGATAAATCTAAATTGGATAAAGGGCAAAAAGGTTTGCTTGAAGTCTTAAACATCAAACTTGATAAAGCAGAAATTCAACAATTATTACTGTTGAAGGGCTTTTATCCGGCATATCATATGAATAAAAAAAGTTGGATAACAATACTATTGGATGAAACTTTATCTGATGAAAAAATACTTGGATTGATTTCTAAAAGTTATGAGTTATCATAGATTTTTGTTTTGGTTTTTATATGTTCGAAAAATTTTTTGATATCTTGACAAATTTGGTTTTATTTGCGGTTTATGTTAAATTATCACATGTGTTGAGGTTTTGAATATGCCCATAGATTTTAATCCTAATATATTTTACGTTAATAACAACAGGCCTTGTTTTCAAAATGTGGCAAAATCACCTTTTGTAAATCATTTGCTTACCACCGATACTTTTACCAAAAGTGTGAATGTGGGTGACAAAAATGTATCTACTGCTTACGACGGTATACGTATAGATAAAAAATCTTTTGGTAACATCGAGAAAAACGGTGAAAAAGCTACATTATACTCAATTACAAATAAAAATGGTGCAAGTGTTGATTTGTCAACATTTGGTGCAACCATTGTTTCTATAAAAGTTCCGGATAAGGATGGAAATTTGATTGACGTAACTCAAGGCTATAATTCGGTTACACCTTATGAGAAATCTCCTATAGGGCACGCTGGCGGAACTATTGGGCCTTGTGCCAATAAAATTAATCATGGAAAATTTAAAATAGGTGATAATGAATATACTCTTGAGTGTAACAAGGATAATGGGCAAACTCATAGCCATGGCGGAAAAGAAGGATTCGACGTAAAAAATTGGAATGCCGAAGTTTTGAAAGATGGGGTTAAGTTCACTTATTACAAAAAAGATATGGAGGGTGGATACCCCGGGAATGTGACGGCTTCTGTCACCTACAAATTTGATAATAATAACAATTTGTCGGTTAAATATGAAGCTGTATCTGATGAAGATACAATTTTAAACCTCACAAACCATTCCTATTTTAACCTTGATGGGGAAAAGTTTGCTGAAGAAGGGTCTGTAATGGAGCATATTGTTGAATTGCCTAATTCATCAAAATATACCCCTAGTAATGAGTTTGCAATACCCACAGGAGAATTGAGGGCTGTAAGGGGTACTGATTTTGATTTCTTATCAGCCAAAAAACTTTCGGGAATGAATAAATCGGGTTATGATCAAAATTTTGTTGTGGATAACTATGACGGGAAATCTTTAATACATATTGCAAAAATAAAATCTGATAAATCCGGTATTATTTTAGATGTGTCAACTGATTTACCCGGATTTCAGTTCTATACAGCAAATAACTTGGGAAAAGACAGTCAGCCTGTCGGAAAATCCGGTAAAAGATATGGAAAGCATTCTGCACTGTGTATTGAGCCTCAGTTTTTCCCTGATGCAGTAAATACTTTTGAGGAAAAACCTATTTTGAAAAAAGGTGATAAATTCCAAAGAAATATAATTTATTCTTTTGGTTTGGATTAATTTTCAAAATAACTCGGGTGTTATTTGTGTAAAAAAAATAAAATATTTTGTAACATTTTTGACAAATTTACTTTTGTTTGTGGTTTATTAGTGTAAAAGCTAAGTTTAACTGGCAGTTGTTAGAGGTTTATAAATTGCAAAATACTATAACTAAAACCTTTAAATCTGATAAAAAGCCGTCATTCAAATGTTTGGACA
>CALVAZ010000117.1 GCA_944325675.1 Candidatus Gastranaerophilales bacterium | reverse complement strand
AAAAAAGAAATGGAAAAATTGCAAAAAGATTTGCTCGAAAATTTCAAAGTTCATTTTGATAATTTTTATTCTGAGCTTACCTTGCATAATTCTGGTAAAGTTGAAGAATGTGTTAACAAGTTAAAGGCAAGCGGAAAAATTTATCAAAAAGACGGAGCAGATTGGTTTAAATCATCAGATTATGGTGATGATCAAGATAGGGTTATTAAAAAAGCTGACGGTTCAAATACATACTTGACCGCAGATATAGCTTATCACATTGATAAATTGGAACGCGGATTTGACAGAATGATTAATATTTGGGGGGCTGACCATCATGGCTACGTTGCACGTGTTAAGGCATCAATCGAGGCTTTAGGATATGAGCCTGATAAACTCGAGGTTCTTTTGGGACAGTTAGTTAACCTTGTTATAAACGGTAATGAAGTCCGTATGGGCAAACGTAAGAATATGGTTACTTTGGAGGATTTGATTGATGAGGTAGGGGTTGATGCTACTCGTTTTTGGATGGCAATGAGAAATATAGATACCACCTTGGATTTTGATATAGAACTTGCAAAAACAAAATCTGACGAAAATCCTGTTTTTTATGTTCAATATGCTCATGCAAGAGCCTGCTCAATTATCAGGAATGTTATTAATGAAAAGGTTGATACTGAATCAGGAAAGACTATTCCTGCTATTTTATCCAAGGATGAATATGAAAAATTGACTTCTGACTTTGATAAAGGATTGCTGAATGGTAATATTAAAGATGGTAGGAAGCTTGTTTTGAAACTTGAAGAATATAAATCTATGATAGAAAATTCTGCAAAAACAAGACAGGTTTATACTATTTGCCGTTACGTTCAGGAGCTGGCAAGTGAATTTCATTCATTCTATAATTCCGTCAGGGTAATTAATGATAATAAAGAGCTTACTAAGGCAAGATTGGCACTTGTATATGCTGTTAAAACCGTGCTAAACAACGCTTTAGATATACTTGCGGTGACAGCACCTGAAAGAATGTAGTTAATTGGGCGGAATAAATCCGTCGGTAAGTTTTTTAAAGTTTGATTTAATTTTGCTGTATACAAGATCAGCAAGGAAGTCAAACTTGGATTTTTTACCTTTCGAATTGATTTTATTTATGCGGATTGGGTTCCCGTATATATCTTTCAGTACCTTGAAAATATTTTTTCCGGCTTCAAAGGTTTCAAGAGTCTTTCCGTTAAAAAGTCTTTTTTGTGTGTATTTTACTTTGTCATTAAATATGTATTCTGTAATGTATGGAATATACCTGTTTGTTTGATACCGGTGAACTACCAATGTCGTATTATTTGGGTTTTTAGGTATCATTCGTATTATTTTTAGGGCAAGATTGAGATTTTGCATTATGCAATATCCTCAATTGTAATTTTTGAAAAATCAACCTCTTTCATTATTTTTGCTGTTGCGTCAGGAGTTTCTGTATTTTGAAATTTAATTACGTTATTAGCTTTGTCCAGAAGCATTTTAATTCGTTGTATCGGGTTGTTTGCTGTTTTTTGAGTGTATGTTCTTAATTTATTGCCGTTTGCAAAAGTCTTTTGGTTCAATTCAATAAAATCACCGTTTGAGTTTTTTGCTAGTATTCTTTCTATGTAAGGGATTAGTGAGTTATTAGGTAACCAAATTGTATAACTTTTTGTGCCAGTTTTTTTGTATATGGTGTTAATAACATCTGATTTTATTAAATTTACTTTCATAATAATCTCCTTTTAAAATTACAATATCAGTAAATTTTATAATTTGTTATTTTGTTAAAAAAAATTAAGTAGTTCCAATATATTCTTATAATCTTCTTCCAAAACCAGTTTGGTACGTAGTTGTTTTGCATTTTTAAATCCGGCAAGATAATAAGGGTAAAATTTTCGCATGAACTTTATACCAACATTTTCACCGCGAAGTTTTATTTCTTCATCCAGGTGCCATTTTAAGTCTAAAATTTTTTCGGGCAGTTCTGGCTCAGGAAGAATTTCACCTGTTTCAAGATATTTTTGAATTCTATATAACAGTGAGGGATTCCCGAGAGCACCTCGTCCTATTGCGACTCCGTCGGCTTTGGATAATTCAAGAGCTTCTAAAGCAGTCTCCAAGGATATTATGTCGCCGTTAGCAAAAACCGGTATATCAACGTTTTCTTTTAATTTTTTAATAAGTTTCCAGTCTGCTTTCCCTGAATACATTTGAGAACGCGTACGTCCATGGATTGTTATAAATTCTGCGCCGGCTTCCTGCATTTTTTGGCCGTATTCCACAAAATTTAATTCATCAAAGGTGTAGCCAAGTCGGAATTTAACGCTAACGGGTTTATCAGTGCCGTTTTTTACAGCTTTCACTAAATCAGCAGCAAGTTTGGGGTTCCGCATCAAAGAGCAGCCGTCTTGTCCTCCTACAACTTTTTTAACAGGACAACCCATATTTATGTCGATCATATCAGCGTATGGTGTTAGGGTTTTGGCTGCAAGTTCCATTAAGTGGGGTTTGTGTCCGCTTATTTGGTATGATATCGGGCTATGATTTTCATTGCGTTTTAATATTTCAGTACCGCTTCTGCCTTGAAGTGTTTGTGCTAAGAATTCTGAACTTATCATTTCAGTTGTTAAAAGACAGTCCGGTGAGTATTTTCTTACCAGGCTTCTAAGTACGTAATCTGTTATTCCAGCCATTGGAGCAAGTGATACTTTGCTCTTTATTAATTCTTTTACTTTATTTTGCATTTATTTCAGTTCTTCTGCACGTGCCTTTGCATATTGTTTGTACTCATCGTCTTGAGCTTTGGAATTTGCGTAAGCAGTATAATATTTAAGTGCTTCTTTGGTATTTCCGAGTGCATCATAATCTATTGCAATCATGTAATTTAAAATTTCAAATTCTTTATTTAGTGAATATGCTTTTTTAAAGTCGTTGATAGCTTCTTGTCGTTTTTCTTTTGCATCATAGATCATACCTCTATAGTAGTATGCGTATGCATTTGATGTGTCAGCGGCTAATATTTGGTTCAAAAGTTTAAGACAGTCATCATATTTTTCGGATTCATACAGAGCAATTGCTTCATTGAGTGTGTTCAAATTCATTTGTTCATTTACGCTCTGTAAAAAGTCCATCGCTTTTGTATTATTTTTATTTATAGCAAGTGCCTTATCTAAATAATTTTTTGCATTTTGCCAATCCTCCTTTTCGGAATACATAACAGCTATATAGTATGCTATGTCTGAATCAGTCGGTTTTAATTGGAGTGCTTTTTGATAATAGTTTATGGCATTATCGTAATCTTCCATTGCTTGGTAGCTTGATGCAACTCCGAGCATAGAATCAACAGTTGCAGGATTTATTTTTAGGTACTCGTTTATAGCATTTTGGTAATCTTTTACGTCAAAGAATGATGCTGCTTTCGCAAATTTACTGTTAGTTAAGTCGTTATTTACAGAATTAAGCACGTCTTTAACCTGTTGGTTTGTAGGAAATTTTGAAGCGGCGGTTTTAAGTGTGTTGAGTGCTTCTTCAGAGGTTCCGGCTTGGTTTTGAGCAATTGCTAAATTAACAAATATTTCAGGATTTTGAGAATTTAGCTTTAGTGCTTCGTTGTACATCGTGATTGCGTCCGCAAGTTTATTTTGTTTATGTAAATCCAGTGCATAATTATAGAATAAATCTGCAGGATTTGATGCGGCCATATTTTTCTTGACGTATTCTACAAATTGAGAAGTTGTCATGGAGCCTTTAACTAAGTTAAGCATTTGTGCTTGTGCTTGACTGTTTGCAGGATCCAGTGCCAAAACTTTTTGATATCCGGCAAGTGCCGCTTTTGTATCGCCCAGTGCTGCATTAGCTTGTGCTTTGTAGAGGTTTGCGTTCACATTATCCGGATACAAAATTAACACGGAATCATATGCCTTTATTGCGGTTTTATTATCGCCTTTTTGTTGATATAGTGTACCGACATTCAATCTTGTATTTATGTTTGACGGATTTAGATATTCGGATTTTTGATAGTATAAAAGTGCCTCGTCAAATTTGCCTTGTTTCTGCATAATTGCACCTAGGTTGGCGGTTATATCGGCGTCACTCGGTGAATTTTCCAGTTTTTTCTTGTATATTCTTTCAAGTGCGTAAAGAACTTCTTTATTGTCGGTTGTTTTACTTAGAATATAGTTGTATTCTGCTACGGCAGCATCTTCACTGCCTAAGTTGTCAAGCATTTTTGCATAGGCAAGTCTGAGTTCAATATCCGTTGGCGCAACTGCGATGGCTTTTCTGTAATATTCGGCCGCTTTTTGGTTATTTCCCAAAAGCTTCATTATATCCCCTACTTGCTCAAAACTTTCTTTTTGAAGGCTTCTGTCTGCAAGAGTTTGATTGAATTCATAGCCTGCAGCTGCAAAATTCCCTTCGGCGCGTAGTTGTTTTGCTGTATTAAATCTGTTTGCGGCGGATGTATCATAACTTATTGCATTCAGACATCGGTTCAAGTTACCTGTAACTTGTGGAACTGCCTGCGTTGAGGTCACTTGATTCGGGTAGTAAACCATGTAAAAGAGTGCACTTCTATAATCATCTGCAGCTTTTGCATAATTTTTTTCTTCTTTGCCGTAATACATTCCTCTAGCAAGGTATGAGTTGATTAAGCCTATTCTGGCTGAATTGTCAAGATAATTTATTCGCAAGGCATTTTTGAATTCGGTTATGGCTCCAGAGTATTGGTAATTTGAAAGATATTGCTGGCCTAAATCATAATGCTCTTTAAAGTCGGCATATGCACAATTACTCATTAAAGCAGCTATTAAAGAAACCTTTAGCAAATTTGTTATTGTCTTGCTCATAAATATTCCCTCTTTTCTTTTAATTTTAATACAAGAATGAGAATATGTATATAGCCGATATAAATAAAAAAGGATAAACCTTGATGGTTTATCCTTTACAATTTTGGAGTTTTAACTTTATTCAAAACTTGCTACTGAAATAAAGTTAAGACATTCGTCAAACAATTTTTGAATCGGTAACGACATGTCAATCTCTTCTTCTACGTTCATCCCTAACAATTCAGCTTGTGCTTCAATCATCATACTTAATACTCCTATATTGTTCGTTTGACATATTCTTTATCGGTTTAAAAATCAGAAAACTTTAATCTTATTTTTGTACAATTTTTGTATAAAGCCCCAGAAATACTTACGCTGTATGAAAAATTTGATTTTACATTTTGTTACAAAAAAAGTTTTTTATTGATATATGGCTTTTTTTGATATGTTGTGATATTATAAACTGGTGATAGATATAATATAAGGAGACAGGACAATAGCAAACGACAATAGAAATAATCGGGATCAAGCAATTATGAATGAACGTATTCGTTCAAAAGAAGTTAGGTTAATTGATGAAAATGGTGAAAACCACGGTGTTATTCCAACATCTAAAGCTTTACAAATGGCCTATGATGCCGATTTGGATTTGGTATTGATAAGTCCTAACCAGGAACCCCCTGTTGCTAAGATATTGAATTACGGTAAGTATAAGTACGAGCTTGAAAAACGTGCTAAAGAAGCTAAGAAAAAGCAGCATGTTGTTGAAGTTAAAGAAGTTAAAGTAAGATACAAAATTGATACTCATGACTATCAGGTTCGTATTAACAATATTAAAAAATTTATTTCACAAGGAAACAAAGTCAAAATTGTTATCATGCTTCGCGGGCGTGAAATGCAGCACAGTCAGCTTGCGTTTGATTTGGCTAACAGATTTATCGAGGATTTGAAGGAAGCTCCTTTACAGATTGAAAAGAAGCCTATGCTTGAAGGCAGAAATGTTACCTTGTATTTGGGGCCTCAATAAAAGTTCTTGACGTTTGTAATTCAGCAAATATAATTATAGATGTGGCTTGAATAGCCTAAAAATTACAACTTAATAGATGCGTGCCGCAATAGCTCAGTTGGTAGAGCAAGGGACTGAAAATCCCTGTGTCCTTGGTTCAATTCCGAGTTGCGGCACCATTTTTTTTAGGTGGTTGGTTTAAAAATGAGTGAAGGTTTCTGCAAAAAATGAGCCTTATTCTGGAGCAAGGTCTACGCCTTGGCCTCTCGCAAAACTAATCTTTTAGACTGAGCGTATACTGTGCTGTTTTATAAATTCTTGTGAAATCCGGATTTTTTGCGTTTAATTCGGATATTTCAATATCATATTTTCCTGCATTTGCTAATATTTTTTCATTTCGTCTCTTAAGGATGATTTTTTCTTGTTCAACTAAATCATTCATTTGTTTCTTTAAATCATTCATTTTATTGTAGATTTCTTTAAGTGCAGTATTTTCACTTGCTCTTTCTTTCATAAATCTAAATATATTATTTAGTAATGATGCTTGATTCTCAGGGGTTTCATCTATTTTACTGTGAGTAGTAAAGGAACAAGCAATTCGGGCTAATTTATTGTTTTGATTATCTTTAAGAGTGAATATATCACCAACTTCACCCCAAGTGTACTGTTTATCTAAAACTAATGTTTCATTAGGAAAATCATTTGTTAACTCTTCAAAAGCAGCACCGACTTTTTTTGTATCAATATCTAAGTCTTTTACATTGCTAACAAATTTAGCACCAAAACTAGGATTTTGGCTTATTTGATAATTATTGATTGGCATATTGTTCCCTTTCTTAATGTGCACTAGTAAAATCTTTTTATATAAGTACAGTAAGAAATAATTTTGCTACACTTTTAATAAAAGTTTACATGAAATTTAGAAAAACATAGTATTAATTTGTGTCTATAAATTTATCTACTCTAAAAATTTCTGAACTGGTTATTCTTTTACAACGCAACAGTGAGTTGCTGTAGTAACGTCAAAATACAGATATCAGAGTTGATTTTATCATCTCTGATATCTGCATATCCTCAATCTATGATAATTTAATAATAATTTCTGTAAAATTCAGCGATTTCTTCTTCGGTTATTTCTACATCTATAGGTTCTGATAGAACTTTTTCTATGACTTCAACTTTAGGGTCGCTACCTTCATTTAAATTCGTTGTTTTGGTGGTTGTGGTTTCAATTACGCGTCCTGCTTCATCCGTGTATTTGCTTGTTTCTTCCTCTTTTATAACGGCTAATTCACCGTTTTCATAGTGTTTTTCAACTGTTTTTCCGTTTGCATAAATGCTTCTTTCATAAACACGATTTCCATTGTCGTCATACAAAACAGTGTTTTCTGCATGTGAATCTTTTGTGGTCCGTCTTTTTAGCAGACTATTTTGGTATAACGTAAAAACACTTTTCCCATTGTATGTCGTGTATTTTTCTACGGAATTTCCATCCTCGGATACTTTTTTGTGTCGCATTCCTTGATACTCTCCGCTTCTGGAAAATAAATATTCAAATGCTTCAACCATTTTACCGTCTTTTAAAGTCACTTCTTTGACCTTTTGCCCAAATTTACCATAAGTTATTTCTCGGGTTTTATCTCCGCGGGTAATTCTTTGAAAAACAAGTTTGTTCCCTTTGTATTCATTTTCAGTAGTATAATTTTTCCCAATCTCTTTTACAACTCTGCCTTTGTCATCCCTTATTTTTTTTGTCCCGCTGAAGCTTACGGTATCAAAGTCGTTCGAAAAATAGTTTTTTTGAACGTTGAGATTTGTTTGATAATTTCTGCTATTTCTAAATACCCCTAGATTAACTCTGTTTACTTGCATACACCTTCTCCTAAATCGCTACCTTTGCACTTATTTTATGACATAAAAAACGCTCAATGATATTTTTTGCCGGTTTATTTACATTTTTTAATATTTTTTAATTATTAATTAGATTTCTATATGTTTTCCGGTAGCTCAAATTCTTCATCATTGGTTTCTCTTAAAAAATTTGTCCAACTGTTATAGTACTCGGTAAGGGCGTAAGTATATCCCACAATAATTGATTTATAGGATTGTTTCATTACTATTAAGGCAGTTATGTCTGATTTTCCGTGTTCGTAGCTATCCATTGACATGTCTATCATTTTTTCGGAACTTTTTAGAATTTTATCCTCGTAGTAGTTTAGATTTTCAGCTGCTGTGAGAAATTTCTCGTATGCGGCGCTTACATCTTTCACAGCTTTGTTTTTTACTGATTCATATTTTAACTCGGCTTGTTTTATTTTATATGCAGCATTTTGAATTTCCGGTGAGTAGTTATAGAAAAGAGGAATATTGATAAGACTTGCGCCCGCATAGGCTCCGTTATTAAAGTTTCCGCTGTCAGTGCGTGATGCCACCTGATAAGCATATCCGCCGGATAAGGAAATATCGGGAACCCGCTGTCTTGCTACAACAGTAAGATTTTTTTCTGCAACATCAATTTCCTGCTGGGCTATTTTGATATCAAATCTATTTTCAAGTGCCTTTTCTACAATAATTTCAAATGACGGGAATTTAAAGCTTGGTGGTGGCGTTAGCATTTCTTCAAAGTTGTTTTCTTCAAGAAAAAGTTTATCTTTGCTGTCATATTTTATTTTATTAGGGTCGTTTATGATTTTGTTGAAATATGACAGTGCCGTGTTTACGTTCACTCTGGCTGTATTGACCTGGGTTATGAGTTGATTAAGAGCAATTTCCGCTTGAATTACATCGATTTCAGGAACTTGCTTGGATTTTACTCTCATTTCAGCAATTTCAAGAAGTTCTTCCTGCAAGTTTTTTTGCTGCTCTAGGGTATCTAAAATGGATTTTGCTGCAACAAGATTTATATAAGCCTCTCTTACATCCATCTTTAAGTCAAATTTTGTATAGCCAACGTTTTTTTCGACAAGTGCTAAATTGGATTGCGCTAAATTTTTTCTTGCACTTCTTTTTGCAATTTCAATATTTTCACTTAACCCTATTTGTTTAGGTTCACTTGCACCGGCTGCTCCTAAGAAATAAAAGGCGTCTACAGAAGGATTTTGAAGTCGGTTTGCGACTTTGATATTGTTTTT
>CALVAZ010000116.1 GCA_944325675.1 Candidatus Gastranaerophilales bacterium | reverse complement strand
CCACAAGTCTTACGACTAACTGAAGAATTGACAAATAAAGCTCCGTTGTGATAAAGTATAATTGTATGAAGAAAAGATAATACTTTATCTTTTGGAGGCTATCTGAAAATTTTCAGGTAGTCTCTTTTTATTTCCCCAAGTCATTGTTCACATGACTTTGATATAATAATTCTACATCATGAATCTTTTTCTGTCAACTGTTATGTAATTCTATTATTTATCGATATAGCAAAAGTTTTGTTAAGTTTATAAATAAAATATATTGATTTATAAACATGGTTATAGTACAAATGTATTAGAAAGGATGTTTTAATGAGTATTGAAAGACTACATAAACTTCTTAATACTGACAAAGATTGTGTAAGAATTAACAGGGATTTATTAAAAGCACTTAACATTGAAGAGGCATTATTATACAGTATTTTGGTATCAGAATATCAAAAAAAATTAAAACTGGAAGATTACAAATTCTTTGACGATAAAAAATTTATATATTGTCCCGTTGAAGATATAGAACAATTTATTAATTTATCAGCATTTAAGCAACGTAATATTTTAAACAACCTACAAAAAAAAGATTTATTGTTTGTAAAACTGGGACATGCTCGTGCTCGCTATATATGGATTAATGATGATGCGTCAGTTTTGGAAGAATTATTATACGGCTATACAGTAGATAAATATCAAGAAGATTTAATGAAAATTTTTATTAAACAATTAAACAATTTCAGGCAACAAAAAAACATAAAAATTGAAAGCAGCTATATTGCTGATTATGGACTACCTTGGGAAAAAATTCTTTCTAATGACTTAAGCTCTCACAGCTCATATATTGGCTGGATTACAAAAAATGAATATATTAACAAACCTATAATTGATATAGATAAAGTAAAAACAGGAGCCTGATAAGGCTCTTTTTTGTAATCTTGACAAAATATGAAAAATAATATTTAATAAAGGAAAGGAGATTTGTATGAAAAAGATTGATACAAAAGCGGTTCAAGTAGTCGCTCCCCCGAGTGTTGCTCGTTTATTAAGTTTTAGCCTCCTTTACAAGATTAAGCTCCATAACTATAATTCTAGTATGATGAATTATAAGTTTAAGCGTTTTTTGGCTTTTACGCTCGCCGAAGTTTTAATTACCTTGGCTATAATTGGTATTGTTGCAGCAATGACTATTCCGACTTTGATTGTTAATTATCAAAAACGTGAGTTTGCGTCAAGACTCTCTGAAACTTTCAGCGTTTTATCTAATGCCGTTAAAATGGCTCAAGTTGAATACGGTGATGTTGCAACCTGGGGCTTTCAAAAAAACTATGGTGCAACTATCGAACCTGGAGGGAATAATTCACAATACATTCAGGAATATGCCGAAAAATATTTTCTGCCTTATCTCAAGGTCTCAAAAAATTACGGCAGAATTAGATTAAAAGATGCAAGCTATTTAGGATATAAAACTAAAGATGGTAGAACGTATTGGAGTTCTGATATTTTGCGTTATACTGTGGAACTCAGTAATGGCACTGCATTGTTTTTTGAATACAATGGTGGTTCAACAGAAATTGATGGTGTAACTACTAATTATATTACAAATCCTATAATATTCATAGACGTAAACGGGACAGCCGGACCTAATGTTTTAGGTCACGATTTTTTTATGGTACAACTCTCCACAATTGAAAATAAGTTGACAACTTGTGGCTCCAGTCAGACCAGAACTACAATGCTAGAACGATGTCGGAAAAATCCTACAGGTAACATTTATGATAACTTATACTGTACAGCTTTAATCCAAATTGATGGCTGGAAGTTTGCAGAAGACCATCCATGGTAAAGCGAGGCCCGCCAAGTTGGCGGGCCTCGCTAGGCAAACGAATCAAATAACTACCGGGTTGTACCTTTCCATCGCCCCTTGTGGGAGAGGGTTAGGGTGAGGGGTTTTACCTACTCATTACAACCAAAAGCAATAGTAACGTGTTCTCTTGGATTTACAGCAGATATTTTATATCCGCGAGGGTCAACAAGGTAAGCAAATTCGTCGCCTGTTGTTTGGAATAATCCCATTGTACCTGACAAGGCAGTTCTTGTTACGTCAACCGGAGCCTTAACAGTTTCCCATAAACCATCACCGAGGTTACGAGCAGCAGCACCGAGTTCTCCTTGGAATACGTGACCTAACATATAACCTGCATCATTTGATACATTTTCTACGGCATTACCCAGGTTAGTTACAACACCACCAACGGTTCTGCCGGCTACACCAACTAATGAACCTGCCCATGTAAACGGCATTTCTACAAGTCTTGCCACAGGGTTTACATTTTTAGATTTATTAATTTGTGCACTCAAGATTTGTTTTGGCAATTTAGTTTTGCAATCGCCATTTTTAATTTCGGTAAACGCCAATTTCAACGCACCCTTTTCACAGCCTGAAGGTCTGATAACTTCGACAACCTGACCTGTAACGGTTGAACCGCAAGGATAAGTTACACCATTGATTGTGACATCTTCAAGAGTGTTGGCTCTGAAGTATTGTCCTACGTGTGATGATTTAGCTGTAAGTTGGTCTATCATAGCTATTTGTAGTGTTGGGATTTTTACTATTTGTTCTTCTTCAACATAAGCATTTTTATCTACCGGACATGCAGGACAAATGCTGTTAGCTGTTTTTGGATTAGTATCATAACCCAATGCTACACGAACAGTTTGCATCATAGAAGCAACATCCGCACGGGAAGCATCTTTGTTCGGCATAATCATGTTCGGATTAGGTGAATCTTTTAAAGCACCGTTTTCCAATGATTTAGCAACAGGAATTCTGGCCCAAGAAGGTACTGACGCACCGTCTGTATATTTACTCAAAATTTCATCTGCTTTGCATTGGTCTATATCACAGGTCATACCCTTAGCAATAGATGTCAAAGCTTCCACTCTTGTTACATTGTGGTTAGGTTTGAATTGACCGTTTGGATAACCTTTCAATAAGTTTTCATCAACAGCCTTTGCAATTGCGGCATTAGCCCAGTTCCCACGAGGAACATCCGTAAACATTCCTTCTCTTTCTAATCCGCAAGAATCTAAGTTAAAGCCTTTTACCAACATTGTTGCAAACTCAGCACGAGTAATATTTTGGTTAGGTCTGAATTTTCCGTCAGGATAACCTACTACAACATCATTCATTGCTAATTTATCAATATCACATGCTGCCCAATAACTATTAGGAACATCTGGGAACATACAAGCACCCGCTACCCCTGCCGCTGCACCGGTTGATTGATTTGCAAAAGGTTTCAAATCAAAAGGGACGAATGACTTTTTTATTGCTTCAATTGAGTTGGATGATTGGAAATCAATCGGGCAATTGTTGCCATCCATGGTAGCTTCATTTCTGTTGACAGAAACACCGTTATTTATTGACGGTAATTCGTTCAAACAAGGCATTTGAGCCGCTGCACCGGTAACTTGGCCATCAGATGCAACTGTCACACCACTAATATTTGATGACATTTTGCTTGATGAACAACCTTTCAAAGCAGTTTCTGTTGAGAAGATTGAATTAGCAGGTTCACCAACATAGTTGTTTGTACCGTAAATTGCTTGCGGATAGCCATAAACCTGTTTCATTTGAGCTTTATCAGGTTTTCCTGTTTGAGGGCACAATGCACATGCCGGAACTGCAGGGTCATCACAGCTTATTTCATCAGGACAACCGCAATCTGATTTTTGTTGTTCACATGGATCGCAAGTGACGGGTTCAGGTTTTTTACAATCGCAATCAGGCAAAGCTTTTTTGCAAGTATTGCATTTTGGTGCAGGCTGTTCACACGGGCAAGCACCACCTGTTACCACAGGCATTTGTTCTTCAATAGGACATGCAGGACCAGTTACTGTTGGTAATGGCTCTGCACATGGACAAGCCGCCATTGCTTGATTCAAGGAACACGTTGCTATTCCAACGGCAATTGCAGCTGCCACAGTAAGTTTTTTAATAGTCATTTTTACCTCCTTGTGTTTGTGGATTTTTCTTGAAAACCCCAAAGTTTAATTTAAAAAACAAACTTATACCAAATTATGTACTTCATCCAACGTTTGAAACATTACCAAAAGCGGTTATTCGACTGGGCTATTTGGATTTGATGATAAGATAAATAAATTTTAAATTTACTTACCTTATTATTTATTTAAATAAAATATTAGTTAATGACATAATAAAATCCATATGGTATAATTTTTCTATGATTAAAAAGTTATCTTGTATTTTATTATTTTTAACAATTTTGCTTTGCGGATGCGAGAAAAAACAAGAAGTGTTTAACGATACTCTGACTTCCGTTCGACAAAAAGATTTGCTTACTGTCGGAGTAAAAGTAGATACACCGCCCTTTGGTTTTTTAGATAAAAAAGGCAACAACGTAGGCTTTGATATTGATTTAGCAAAATTAATTGCCCAAAAAATCCTTGGTGATGAAAATAAAATCGTATTCGTACCTGTGAATACAACAAACAGAATAATGAAACTTTCCTCTGGTGAAGTTGACTTGGTTGTGGCAACCATGTCTATAACTCCTCAACGTAAGATGATTTTGGATTTTTCTATTCCTTATCATACGGCAGGTCAGGCTATATTGGTCAGAAAAGACAGCAAAATTACCACTCTTAGTGATTTAAGAGATAAAAAAGTCATTATCGTATACGGTTCGACTGTTGAAAAAAGTTTAAGCTCAAGCGTGCCAAATATCCAAATAATAGGATATAAAACATACCCCGAAGCTTTTGCCGCACTAAAAGCCGGCAAGGCTGATGCAATGATTTCTGATGATACAATTTTAATGGGCTTTGCGTACAATGACTCATCTGTCAAAATCCTTCCTAAAAGATATTCAAAAGAGCCATATGCCGTTGTATTCAGAAAAGGTGAAGAATCTGAAAAATTACTTGAGACAGTGAATATAGAACTGAAAGAAGCTCTTAATAAAGGTGTAATCAGACAACTAAAAGAAAAATGGAAGATTAATTAGCATCTCTCAAAAGCAAAATTGTCTTTTCCACTTCTTTTTTCAAAAACTCAAGCTGCTGATTTATATTATCCGGATCATAGATATATCCGGCTCCTGAATATGCAAGATAGGGGTTATACTTTTGGGCTTCTGCTCTTAAAAGTGCTATGGATTTTGCATGAGTACTCAAATCCATTAACCGTTTGAATGAAATATATTCCCCCTCTGGTTTTTCAATATATTTTGTTCTAAGATAGTCTGCATTCTTGTTAAAGAAGTACACTTTTGCATTAAATAACTGCACATTTTCCCCGTCTTCAATTGAATCATATATTTTTTCAAGCATCGGTATAAATTCATTTATATCATTAACGTAACGAGTTGTTTTGTCCTGTTTTAAAATAATATTGACGAAAGCAGGATTATCACGCGGAATTGGTTTTATTTGATCTGAAGAATGGAAATTTTGCACCTGTTCTATAATCGGCTTTGTAGATTTTGGTTCAGTAGGTTGGTATTGTCGCGTAAGATCTGGTAAAGTGCCGACATAACCCATTCCATCAAAATTTGATTTTGTTTTTGCAAATCCTGATGTTGGAAACAACAAAAAGATAAAAATTATCGCGAATAATTTTTTCATACTAACATTATAACGATTATGCGGTAAAAAGCATCATTTATATGAATTAATAAACCTTTGAGTTGATTTTGAGATGTTTTCGACATAATATATAAACAACAGACGGGAGCCGAAATATGACAAAAGATGAGTTATTAAAGTTATATAATATGAATTTGGAAGATTTGTTGGAAATGTCTTCAAAATACGTTTCTGACAGGGTTGAATTTTGTTCAATAGTTAATGCGAGAAACGGAAAATGTTCTCAAAATTGCAAATATTGCGCTCAAAGTTCACATTATAGAACTAATATAGAGACTTATCCGTTAATTGATGAGGATAAAGTTATAAAAGCAGCATTAGATGCCAAATCCAATCATGCAGACAGATTTTCTGTTGTAACTTCCGGAAAAACTCCTGCTGAAGAAGATTTTGACAAGGTTGTTAACCTGATTAAAGCTGTCAATAAAATTGACGGCATTAAAAGCTGCGCATCTATCGGAATTTTAGATGAAGAAATGGCAAAAAAACTGGCAGATGCCGGCCTAAAGAGATTTCACCACAACATTAACACTTGCCGCTCATATTATCCTGAAGTTTGTACGACGCACACTTGGGATGACAGATTAAACACCTGCAAATTAGTAAAAAAATACGGAATGGAGTTATGCTGCGGAGTTATTCTTGGGATGGGCGAAACTGTTGAACAAAGAGTTGAAATGGCAATGGAATTAGCTGAAATAGGACCGGAATCAATACCTATAAATATCCTTATGCCAATTCCACAAACCCCATTTGAAAATTATCATGACAAAATTGATGAAGAAAATATATTAAGAACACTTGCAATATTTAAAATTGCTAACCCTAAATCTGTTTTGCGTTTTTGCGGCGGAAGAATGCGTTTAAGTGAAAAGAATCAAGAACTTGCGCTCAAAACTTGTGTTGAGGGGATTTTAATCGGGAATTATCTTACAACTGTGGGTAAAAATCCGGAAGATGACATAAAAACAGTTGAAAAATTAGGGAAAAAGATTAAATAGCGTTATTATTTATATAACTGTCAAAATCAGCTCTGTCCCAAGATACATTTTCTCTTATTTTCTTTGCCGGCACCCCTGCAATTAAGATATTAGGTTCATTGAATTTTTTGTTCACAAGCGCCATAGCTCCAACTATTGAACCCTCGCTAATTTCCGCACCTTTCAATATCATACATCTTGCGCCAACCCAAACTTTATCGTGGATTTTTATATTTTCAGGTTCATTTAAGATTTCACCTGTAATAGTATCGGTTATTGTATGCCCGTCATTGTTTCTTATGATAATATCCCTTGCAAACATGCATTCATCACCAATATCTATACGTTTTCCGCTTTTGGCAACAACATTCATATTTCTATATACTGAAATCCCGCCGCCTAAAGTTATAATACCGCCGTTTTCCATACCGAAACTGGTATGTCTGATAAATCTGTGACGAGTTGGTTTTATTGAAAAATAATTATTGTCACCGTTCATTATAATTGACGTATTTATAAATTTTGAAGGAAGTTCAATAAAAATTTTATTTGAATTACCAGTAATAGTTATTGATAGACCCTTTATAGGTTCGTACGGAATCTCTTTTCCATCTTTTATAAGAATTACTTCGTTGTTACTTCCGCTTACATTCAAACCTATTGTCATTATACTTCTCCAATTTTTTCTTTTAAATGTATTTTATAATAAAATAATTATTTTGGCCTTATTTTAATAAAATTAAGTTTTTATTCTGGCAGATACACTCCGCATTTTTGGTAATTTTTAAGTGTTTAAATTCATTTTTTAAACCATTATAAACAAGTAAAATATTTTCTAGGGGTTCTCCAATTTGAAGAATCTGTTTTGCGGCTTCCATTGACTGGATTGCACCTATCGTCGAAACAGCAGGAGATAAAACGCCTTTTGATACTTTGTTTTCAGTATCAGTATCAGATAAAAAACATCTCAAACAAGCTGTTGTTGGCTTTATTACCGTAACTTGACCGAAAAATTCACTAATTCCGCCATGAACAAGAGCCTTGCCTGTTTTTATTGAAATATCATTCAAGAGAAATTTTGATTCATAAGAATCAAAACAATCAATCAAAATATCGTATTTTTCAACAATCTCTGAATAATTATCCGAGGACAATTTTGTTTTGTATGTACTAACTTTTATATCAGGATTAAATTTATTTACCTTTTCCTTAGCCGATACGACTTTATCCAACCCAACTTTATCATGTATAAATTGACGATTAAGATTTGACAATTCCACAACATCATCGTCAACAAGACCAATCTCCCCTATACCGAGTGAGGCCAAATTAAATATTACATTTGAGCCGAGACCGCCGCAGCCACATACAAGAACTTTCGCTTTAGAAAGTTTTTTCTGCCCTTCTTCACCTATTAACAAAACGTTTCTATTGTACCTTTCCATAGATTTATTCTATAATAAAAAACAAAGGAATGATAATATATGACAAAAATTAAAATTACAGTAAACGGAAACGAAATAGAAATCAACGAAAATTCAACTATTGCAGATTTTATTAATGAAAGACAGGTTACGGGGAAAATGTTTGCAATAGAAAAAAATTTGGAAATTATAAACAAGGACCGGTATGGAACAGAAGTTATCAAAAACGGTGATGTTTTGGAAATTGTAGGCTTTTTCGGCGGAGGCTAAAATCTGTTAACATGCTTGGGACAATCCGGCTCTGCATGAATAATAGCTCTCGTATTTCCTAATGTTTCCTCTAATTTTTCTTCAACCAGATCACAAATATCATGACATGCCAATATGGTCATGTCTGACGGAAAAATCAAAGTTATTTCAATATCCTTATACGCACCTACCTGACGGGATTTTATATTCTTAAACCTTATAACACCTTTTTCCTTAAATTCATCTATCACCTTTTCAATCAATTCTACACTTTCATCAGGTAAAGAACCGTCTAACAAGTTATTTAACGCTGTTTTAGTAATTGCAAAACCTGTCTTCAAAATCAAAGCCGCAACAAAAAGTGCAATTATAGGGTCCAATATCTGACAACCGGTGAATTTTATAAGAACCAACCCAAGCATAACTCCTAACGAAGATAACATATCTGTTCTCAAATGTTCAGCATCGGCTAAAAGTGCTATGGATTCAGATTTTTTTGCAATTTTAAAAAGATAAGAACTCACAAATATATTTGCAAAGACTGCAAATAACATGACATAAATACCCAATAGCGGTTCAAATTCTACATTTGAATGGAATATCAATTTTTTACCGGCTTCAATAATTATAAAAAACGCAGCAAATATAATCAAAAGCCCTTCAATAAATCCGGACATATCCTCGTATCTTGCATGTCCGAAAGGATGCTCCTTGTCAGCAGGTTCAGAAGACCGCAATACGGAAAAATAAGTTATTACCGATGCAAACATATCGCTTAATGAATGAATAGCCTCTGAAATTATACTTATACTGCCTGATAAGAAACCTGCAACAAGTTTTAAAACAATTATTGTTGCATTAGAAAAAATTGAAAAACTCGCAGCAAATTTTTTTTGAGAATTAATATCCATAAACCACATTATATAACGAAAGGAAATTTTATCAAACTTCGGATAAAACAATGTAGCAAGAATAATTATTGCAAAAGATTAATTTGTGATTTAAAATAGTCTTGTAAAATGGTAGAAAGGAGAGTTTATTATGTGGGAAAAAGATATTGATATCAATGAAATTCGCGAAATCAGAACTCGCACCTCTGTATTTTTTGGTGTAGGTGCAATCAAAAAAATTGACGATATCGCAAAAGATTTAAGACTAAAAGGAATTGATAAAGTTATTGTAATGTCAGGCAGAAATTCATATAAAGCAACAGGAGCCTGGGACTATGTTGAAAAAGCACTGAAAAACAATAATATTGGATACGTGAATTATGATCAGGTAACCCCAAACCCAACGACACAACACGTAAATGAAGCTGCAAAACTGGCCAAAGATTTTGGAGCAAAATCTGTAATAGCAATAGGAGGCGGCTCTCCAACCGATGCAGGTAAATCTGTTGCAATTTTGATGGAATATCCTGATAAAAATGCAAATGATATATATGAATTCAAATTCACACCTGAAAAAGCCGCTCCTATAGTATCAATTAACCTTACACACGGCACAGGTACCGAAACTAACAGGTTTGCCGTAGTAACGGTTCCGGAAAAAGATTTCAAACCTGCAATTGCATACGATTGTATTTATCCTATGTACGCAATTGATGATCCAAAATTGATGACTAAGTTATCACCTAAACAAACAAGGTATGTATCTATTGATGCAGTTAACCACGTAGTTGAAGCTGCAACAAGTACTGTCACATCTCCTTATTGCGTAACTTTGGCACGTGAGGTTATAGCCGATGTTGTAAAATATCTTCCAAAAGCTCTTGAAAATCCTGATGACTTGGAAGCAAGATATTTTCTTGCATACGCAGCGATGATGGGCGGTGTTTGCTTTGATAACGGCTTATTACATTATACACACGCTTTGGAACACCCTCTAAGTGCAGTTAAACACGAACTTTCACACGGCTTAGGCTTAGCAATTTTGTTGCCTGCCGTCATAAAGGTTATTTATAGAGAAAAGGCAAATATTTTGGCAGATATCTTGAGTCCTATTGTTCCCGGTTTAAAAGGCGAAGCATCCGAAGCTGATAGCGCTGCAAAAGGTGTACAAGACTGGTTGGCATCTGTTGGTGTTACTGAAAAACTTGTTGATGAAGGCTTTAGTGATGCTGATGTATCAAGATTGGTTGATTTGGTTTATACTACACCATCTTTAGGCGGTTTGCTGGATATTGCACCAACCGGAAATAAACGTGAAATCGTTGAAGAAATTTACAAAAATTCTTTACAACCACTTTAAAACAGTATAAAAAATAAGCCCTTAGGGGCTTATTTTTTTTTCATTTTTTTCAATAATTTCTTTCGCTCTTCTGAAATCCTGTATGATTCACAAGTTTTTTGAATAGCTTTATTAAAAACCCAATCTGAAAGATTTGAGTTTTTAAAATATTCTAAAGTTTTGTCCCACTGTTTCACAAAACAAACCGATAATGCCCAGGCTACGGCCATTTTTGCATAATATCCTTCGTGGTTTATTTTGTCTAAAATCTTTAAAATTTCGTCTATATATTCATCTTCAATGTAATAACTCAACAACATAACGACCCCGAATCTGATTTCAAATTCTTTATCAGAATTCAGATATGGTTGTAAGAATTTCCATACAATATCCTTATTTTTCTTAGTAAATTTCAAATTTGAACAAAAAACGTCACAAATCCCCCAGTTATTTATTCTTGGCACAAAATTTTTAATACAGTCAAACCTTTTATCGAGCGCCATTTGGGCGTAGCCGATTAATAAACCCTGAATCATTATTTCTTCATAATACAAATCATCATTATACATTAACCATTCTGGAGATTTTGCGAGCTCTTTTGCAATTTTTCTTACTTCAGGAACCCTGACACCCAAAACATTATCTATATTAGGGACGAGTGCTGAATGAAATTTTTGGTATTTTTTATCTCTTAAATCTAACAGTTTTTTTCTTATATTCATTGCATTTCAACCAATTCTTTAATATATTTTTTAACAGCAGGAGTTATTATCAAATCCGGTTCAGTCATGCAAAATTCATCTAAAATGGTAATCGCTCTTTTGACTTCACCCTTTTGTGCGTACAAAACTCCCAACATAACTTTATTTAAAGGATTGGATGCATCAGAATATTTCACAATTTCAGAATCAACAGTACCAAGAAGTTTATATGTTCTTGCCAGATTTTGATAATACTTGAAATTGAGGCTATATTGTTTTAGGGCTCTCGTAAAACAATCCAAAGCATAATCAGGATAGCCGATTGTCAAATAAACTTCGCCCAAATTATTATAATAAACCGCCGTAGCTTGTGTGTTCGGATTAAGACTTATAGCAATTTTATATTCCTGAATCGCCGCGTAGTAGCATTTTTCATTTACATACATCAATCCTAAATTATTATGTATATAAGCATTTTTTTCCGCATCAATCACATAAACATCCGGCTTTCTGTATGCTGATGTCAAAAATGATGTGAATATTAAAATTAAAAAGAAAATCTTTTTCATAGTAACTTTTATAAGAATTTTACCTTATATTTCAAGTACCAAACCCTCTTGAGCCATCACAACTTTATCGGGGAACTGATTTGTATAATGTTCTTTTATCCTGTTTAATTTCGCATCATCATAGCCGGGATCAAAGTGGAAAAATACTAATTTTTCGGCATTCACCTGACGTTGAACTTCAACAGCCATATCAAAAGTCGAATGCCCATAACCCTGCTTTGGAACAAACTGATTTAAGTAATCTTCCGTTGTATATTGTGCATCATGAATCAAAACATTGCAGTTTCTTGCAAAATTAATCAGCTTTTTATCCCCGCCCAAATAACTTTCTTTATCAGTAGCATAAACAACAGATTTATCTTTGTATGATATTTTATAAATCATAACACCGTCTTGCGGATGAGCATAAGATTTATAACAAGTTATTACAACATCATCAAATTGAGGCACAACATCTGAAGATAGTTTTGTGACAATAGGCTCACACCCTGTTCTGAGAATTATTGAGTTATTCGGTCCCATATTGTGGATACTCAAATCTCCTGCAATATCACCTAAATCCAGAGGAAATGATTTTCCAAATAACATATCAGAAAGCTCATCTGACAAATTTTCTTCCTCTGAAACAGAACCAAAAACCTTCAAGGTAGTTGACTTTAGATGCAAAGGTCTGAAAAATGTAAAGCCCTGTATATGATCTTGGTGTATATGAGAAAGTAAGACAACAGCTTTGATAGGTGTTCTGTCATCATTATTCATACCGGACGTCAAGTATTTTTCCATTAATTCGTTTCCAATATCAATCATACCGGTTCCGGCATCAAGAATAATAAGATGGCCGCCAACGTTTACTTCAACGCAAGAAGTATTACCGCCATATTCCAAGTAATCTCTGTTTGCTACCGGATAACTTCCTCTGACACCACGGAATTTTATACTGAATTCACTCATCATAACCTCACTATTTTTTTATAACAAAAACTCCGTTTTGGTCCTTTTCTTCACCACTATATATTGATGAAGCAAAAACCATCAATTTTGCAAGTTTTTGCACATTTTTTAATCTTGTTTCTTTTAATTGTATGTCAAAAATAACTTTATTTCTTTTGTTTGTTATATTAATAATCCTAAAAGCATTAGGGTAAGATACAAGAGAAGGCGTGCTTACGTATAAGACATTATCGTTTTGAGTTATTTTGGCTGCATGGTAATGCCCTGTAAATACAGCTATCGGATTTTTGTATTTTTCAATTGTAGATTTAACTTCATTTGCATTACGCATCCTATGATTTGGACTTGGAAAAGGTTCAACAATCGGAACGTGCATAAAGATTAAAACAACATCTTTTTGTGAGTTTTTTAATTCATTATCAAGCCATTTTAATTGTTCAGGATATATGTATCCGTTAGCAGTAATTTCAGAATCAATAATACTGTCTAAAACAATAACTTTGTATCCTTTCTTCGGTACAAATGAATAATAAGGCTTTTCAAAATTAAAATTCGGGTTACCTTCTTTTAAAATACTAAAATACATACTTTTAGTAAGATAACCTCCAACACAAACGTCATGATTTCCAAAAGAAAAATACCAAGGAGCATTTAATTTAGCCAAATGAGGCAAAACGGCATGTAACTCTTTTTCAAAAGGTTTATCTATCAAATCTCCAGTAAACATAACAAAGTTGACATTTGGTGTCATATTAATCTGTTCAATTGCGTCATCCAAAAGTTTTGGAGATTCTGCAATCATTTTAAATGTGGTGTTTGGAGCATCCTCTAAAAAATGATCATCACTTATTTGTGCAAATCTCAAACCGGAAGCATTTGTGTAACCTTGAACACCGAATAACATAATCACAACCAGTACAAGTGTAAATAACCAGTTTCTCAATTTTGTTATGAAATTTTCTTTTTTACGTTTCATTTACTTCTCAATTCTTGATTTTATCTCATTATACTTTGCATTTACAACCTTGTCGTCATCAAAGAGTATGATTGATTTGTCCAAACTGTCTATTGCAGCGCTGTAATCCCCAAGTTCAGCTTGGCAAAGCCCTAAGTATTTGTAAACCTCCGCCGTTTGCACCTCATCAGTAAGTTTTTGGAGTTTTTCTTTAGCAGGTTGATATCTCTTCATATTATATAGTATTTTACCTTCCAAAAGCCTGTAATCGATAGAATTTTCGAGTGCAATTGCCGTCAAAATATCACTTAATGCAGAATCATTATTATTTAAATTTGCATAAGCCCTCGCTCTTAGAGCATAAGCAAAATCGTCTTGTTGATTAACCTTTAGATACTGATTAAGATAGGTAACTGCTTGTTGAAAGTTTCCAAGTTCAAAATAACAAACTGCGATTTCCAAATAACATTGATTGAAGCTAGGCTTTGCATTAACTGATTTTACAAAATAACTTACAGCTTGATTGTAATCACGATTTTGTTTATATAATTGACCTAAAAAATAATAAGCCCAATAATCATTACCGGAATTTAAAGATGTTATCTCGCCTTGTTTATCGCCTAATTTTTTCATTTCTATTGATTGTTTAACAGCATTACTTTTGGGGAGGATAAACGAAATATTCTTACCTTGTACAATTTGTTGCAACCCGTTTTTTAAATCAGCCACAGTTTTATTATTAGGTTCAACCAATAAAATTTTATCCAAATAAGACAGGGCCTCTCTGTAATTACCTTCAATACAGTAATTTGTAGCAATATCAAAATAATCTTCCGTCATTTCATTGGCATAGACAAGAGAACTTGATAAAACTAATAATAATCCTGTTATAAAAAGCCTTTTCATAACAGGATTATAACATAAATTTAACATCAAGTCTAAAGTTAATAATCCATTCTCCAATTGTTTTCAATAAGTTTAGTAAAACAACCCGATGCATAACCTCCATCCGGTATAGTTGCATCACAATTGTTTATTTTCGTCTGAGTATTATAACCTTCACTAACTTTACCATCTGAATACAATTCAAAAGCAAATAAATCTCTACCTTTAGTATTAGGTCCTTTTTTACCATTGACATCAAATATTACATCAGAATAGCCATGAATATCAATATCATCTATACTCATTGAAGCCATACAGATAGCAGCTCCTGTATTTATAATTACACAGTATCTATATTCTATATCCGGTGCATAATCAGTTTTGCCATCAACATCCTTGTAAGAATCTGCAAAACAATTTTCACCATCTTCAGAATATATTCCACAATTTTTAACAACTTTAAAATAATTATTTAAAAAATCTCCAACACCATTTAAATCAATCATATCAGTTTCTGCAAGTGAATCAGTGTTATTGTCTGCTAAATATTTTCTTGCTGCATCGCTAAACAAATTATAAACTTTTTGGACATTGGCTACATATATTTTTTTATTATAACCATCAATCAAGTTTGGTATTGTTAAAACGGCAATTATACCTACTATTGTGAGAACGATTAACACCTCGGCAAGTGTGAATGCTTTCAGAAAATTTCTCATAAACACCTCAATTATATCTTCATTACCTTTAAAATTTCATTTAATTCTGCAGGAGTTTTCTTAACATCCGCATTAGAATATTTAATTGCATTATCAGGATCTTTCAAACCATTACCCGTTAAAACACAAACTATTCTAGCACCTGTATTAATTTTATTCTTAAATTTAATTAATCCTGCAACAGATGCAGCACTGGCAGGTTCTGCCAATACACCTTCGCAAGATGCAATAAGTTTGTATGCCTTGATAATTTCTTCATCAGAAACATAATTTATCATACCATGACTTTCATCGCGAGCCGCTTCAGCCTGCTTCCAACTGGCAGGATTACCTATTCTTATTGCAGTTGCAAGAGTCTCAGGCTTCAAAATTCTTTCGCCCTTAACAATTGCCGCAGAGCCCTCTGCCTCAAATCCCATCATTTTAGGCAATTTTTTTGATTTTCCAAGACCGTAAAATTCTTTGTAACCCTTCCAATATGCAGTAATATTTCCGGCATTTCCCACAGGAATAAAATGATAATCCGGAGCATCACCTAACGCTTCACAGATTTCAAAAGCACCGGTTTTTTGACCTTCAATTCGATATGGATTAACTGAATTTACGAGAGTAATTGGATAATTATCAGAGATTTTTCTAACCATTTCTAATGCCTCATCAAAATTGCCCTGAATAGCAATAATTTCAGCCCCATACATCATAGCTTGGGATAATTTACCAAGCGCAATGTATCCGTCAGGAATTAAAACATAAGTCTTTAAGCCGCCCCTTGCGCCATAGGCAGCAGCAGACGCACTTGTATTTCCTGTAGATGCGCAAATTATTGCACCTGAACCTTCTTCTTTAGCCTTTGAAACAGCCATTGTCATACCACGGTCTTTGAAACTTCCTGTCGGATTGCAGCCTTCAAATTTCAAATATATTTCTGCATCAAGCCCGATTTTTTTAGCAAGATTGTCTGCTTTAATAAGTGG
>CALVAZ010000115.1 GCA_944325675.1 Candidatus Gastranaerophilales bacterium | reverse complement strand
TGTAAATTAGCCCCTCGTGTTGTACAATGTATGCAAAGGAGTATATTAAGATGAAGACATTTGAAGGGCAATTGACGGTTAGTAATGAAAAATTTTGCATAATTATATCAAGATTTAATGATTTTATTGGGGCAAAACTATTGTCAGGTGCCGTTGATGAACTTAAAAGACACGGCGTTTCCGATGAAAATATTGATATAGTAAAAGTTCCGGGAGCATTTGAAATTCCTCTGGCAGCACAAAAGTTTGCTAAATCAGGAAAATATAATGCGCTAATCACTCTCGGAGCCGTAATAAAAGGTTCAACACCACACTTTGATTATGTAAGTGCAGAGGTATCAAAAGGTGTTGCGCACGTTAGTCTTGAAACAGGAATACCTGTAATATTCGGAGTTTTGACAACTGATAATATAGAACAAGCAATAGAAAGAGCTGGAACCAAAGCGGGTAACAAAGGCTCAGACGCTGCAAAAACAGCTATTGAAATGGCAAATTTGGTTAAATTAGTTTAGTTTATTGGGGGTTTATATGAGTGAAGTTATTACTGAGTATCGAAATCAGAATACCAAAGACATCGACCTTTTATCAACAGTTGATATGGTAAGGAAGATGAACGAAGAGGACAAACTTGTTGCATTAGCCGTTGAAGATGAAGCTGAACATATTGCAGAAGCGATAGATTTAATTGCAAAACAATTTTTAAAAGGTGGAAGATTGTTCTACTTTGGAGCAGGTACATCCGGCAGACTTGGTATTTTAGATGCTTCCGAGTGTCCTCCGACTTTTAGCGTTCCTCATGATATGGTTCAAGGAAGAATTGCAGGCGGCAAAGACGCATTTTTATACTCAGTAGAAGGAGCTGAGGACAATTTTGACCTTGGCGTCGAAGATGCAAAAATTTTAACCGACAAAGACGTTTGCGTTGTTATATCCGCAAGCGGCAATCCGAAATACCTTTTGGGCGTTTTACAACAGGCAGAAGAAGTAGGCGCAAAAACTATTGCGATAACTTGCAATTCAAATGGCAGAATTGCTGAAGAAGCAGGCTTGGTAATATGCGTTGAAGTGGGGCCTGAGGTTATAGCAGGCTCAAGCCGACTTAAAGCAGGTACTGCACAAAAAATGATTTTGAATATGTTATCAACCGGTTCTATGATAAAAATCGGTAAAACTTACGAAAACTTTATGATTGACCTTAAAGCTGTCAATGAAAAATTAAAAGACAGAGCTATCAGAATTGTTGCACAAATTGCCGATGTTAGCCACGCAGAAGCATTGTCAACTCTTTTGAAATGTGATTGGGAGATTAAAACAGCAATTGTCTCAATTACACAGAATTTGGATATTGAAAAATCCAGAGAAGAATTAAAAAAATATGGCGGAGTATTGAGAAAGATAATGTACAAGCCGCAGATGGCATAAGGAGAGAAAATGAAACTAACAGTACTAGGTGCAGGATGTTGGGGGTTGACTTTAGCTTGGTTATTAACAGATAACTTTGAAAAAGTAACCGTCTGGGGCAGAGAAAAAGATTTAAGTGAAGATTTAATAAAAAACAAACACGCATCAAAACCGCTTGAAGTTCAGCTTTCAGACAAAGTTGAAATAACTTCGGATATGAAAAAAGCCATCAGCGGTGCAGATATTATATTAAATGTTGTTGCAACCTCCGGTACTCGTGATGTATGTGAAAATTTGAAGTTATCAGGTATAAAATCTGGGCAAATACTCGTAAATGCATCTAAAGGTATAGAATTGCCATCTTTGATGAGAATGAGTGAAGTTATAAAAGATGTGTTGCCTGAACAAAAATTAGCAATTTTATCAGGGCCTACACTTGCCAAAGAAGTTCTTCAGGGCAAACCCACAGCTGCTTCCGTTGCAAGTGACGATATGGAAGTTGCGGAATTTGTACAAAAAGCCTGCAATGTACCGGGTAAGTTCAGACTGTATACCAATAGCGATGTGATAGGTGTAGAACTTGGAGGAAGTCTTAAAAACGTAATTGCAATTGCATCAGGCTTTGCACATGCAATGAATTTAGGCGACAACTGTACAGGCACATTATTAACCAGAGGTATGGCAGAAATTGTCCGAGTGAGCATTCAGCTTGGAGCAAATCCATCAACTCTATATGGATTATCAGGTATGGGTGATTTAATCGCAACTTGTTCAAGCCCTATGTCAAGAAACTACACTGTAGGTTCAATGTTGGGTAAAGGTAAAAAAATCGATGATATATTAAAAGAACTCGGCTCCGTAGCAGAGGGTGTCAAAACATCTAAGGCAATCTGCGAACTTGCAAAAAAACTTGATATTGATGTTCCGGTATCAAATGCTATATATGAAGCCGTATACACTGACATAACACCTCAAGAGCTGCTTGCCAAATTGATGAATAGGAAGTTAAAAGAAGAAGAAAAATATGTATAAATTTGCAGTAAGATACCTTAAAAACACATTTTATCCCATAACCGTACCCGAAACACTAAAACTTGAAGACGGCCAAATGGTTATTGTCAGAACGGAAAAAGGCGAAGAAGCTTTAAAAGTTTTTACCGTTAATTCAGAAATTGCGGAAATTTGGGAAAAAAGTCCTTCTAAACCAGAACCACTACCGGTCATAAGGGTACTTTCTCAAAGGGATTTGCAGACTCTTGAAGACATCAAGAAAGAGGAAGTAACCTCATTTTTCAAATGCAAAGAACTGGTACAAAGGCACGGATTGAATATGAACCTTGTTCAATGCAGGATAACCTTTGACAGAAGGAAAATAACCTTTTATTATACAGCGCCTGAAAGAGTTGATTTTAGGGCACTTTTAAAGGACTTAACCCAAGTTTTTACCCGTGTAAGAATTGATTTAAGACATATCGGGGTCCGCGATGAGACCTCAATTCTTGAGGGGACAGGACTTTGCGGAAGACCGTTTTGCTGCTCGAGTTTTTTGAGAAAATTTGCAACAATTAACGTAAAACTTGCAAAAGACCAAGGGATGCCGATAACTCCCGGGAAAATATCAGGTACTTGCGGAAGATTACTTTGCTGCCTCACTTACGAATATTCAAACTATATTGACGCTGCAAAAGGCATGCCACCTGTTGGTTCATCTGTTATGACACCTGACGGACTTGGAAAAGTTTGTTATTTGCAATTCTTAAGCGGTAAAGTCGCCGTTAAAATGGAAGACGGTAAAGTAAAAGAATTTCCTAAAGGTGACATAGAAATGGTAGATGCTGACGTTAATGTTGAAATAGATGTCCAGATGCTTAATAATACATCTTATATTGAAGATGACCTGAACATTGATATAAAACAGCTCGAAGATGACCGTAACAGCTCAACCGGAAATATATGATATCTATATTTCATTCACGAGTTAAATACATTTTATAAATTCAATATAAAATTTAAAATGAATTTAATCATGGCTTCGCATATACGTAGTACACATCACCATCAACTAATTTTACGGAATATTTTATAAAGTTTTTGTGTTGAGGATCTGTTTCTTCTTGCAAAACATTAACAACAAAATCACTCTCAACGAATTTTCTTACCTCATTAAGAGTAAAATACTCTTTGGCTAAATTCTTTGTAAACTTCTCGTATGCACGTTCTTCATTACTCATAATATTATTATACCCAAATTTTAGATCAATGCAACATTACTTAATATTCTTAAAAAATTCATCCGCTATAAGCTGAGAATATTTATCCTTTTCAGAAACAGAAACCAGCAACCTATCCTCGCCATTTGAATCTTTAACAACTGATATCATGCCTGCTACATCACCTATTGGAAGCTTTTTAACTTTAGCCTCGAATTTGATATAAGGAACTGTCTTCCCATATGAAGAAATTGTTCCTCTTTTAGTAACAGATATATCATTGACAGAAATAGCCTGATATTTTATTTTCTTAACAGAATCCCGCAATTTTTCTTCAATATCATCAGACTTGATATCTTCAGCGGTCAAGATAGGTTTTGAACCGGTATCAACAACAATCATCTTTTGCCCGGATGCTTTATGTTCCGCCACAACCGCACTATACCCCATAATACCCGCCGCTTTTTCAAGCTCAAACTCGTCATTTATTTTAGAAAAATCTCCTACTTTTTTGGCTCTTTCTATTAAAACATCCGCTGACGGATTAAACCAATCTGCAAGCCAACCGCTTAAAAGTTCTTTTCCGCCCAATGACATGAACCCAACTATTGCAAGAGTAATTACAATAGCTCTAAATATATTTCTTAAGCAACCCATAATATTGAATTCCTCTTATTTCCCTGCTATAATTCAATCAAAAGTATTTGATGATATAATGTTATTATAAATATGACAAAACAGGAAATCAATAATCTAAATAGTTGGGAAGTAATACCGGAAGATACAACACCGGTAATGAGGCAATACTTGGAAATTAAACGTGAAAACCCCAAGATGCTCTTGTTATATAGGTTAGGGGATTTTTACGAAACATTTTTTGAGGACGCATTAAAACTTTCAAAGGCACTTGATTTAACCTTAACAGGCAAAGATGCCGGCGGTATAGGCAGAATTCCGCTTGCAGGAATTCCTGTTAAAGCGGTTGATACCTATCTGGAAAAACTTGTTCAACAAAACATAAAAGTTGCAATATGTGATCAGCTGGAAGACCCAAAATTTGCCAAAGATCTTGTAAAAAGAGGTGTCACAAGGATTATCACAGCGGGTACAATCATTGAGAGTGATTTTCTTGAAAAGACCTCCAACAACTACATCTGCTCAATTTACAAAGATGAGAAGAACGATTTGTTCGGCTTTGCATATACTGATATTTCAACCGGAGAATTCAAGACAACACAAGCACCTTTAGACTTATTGATGGCAGAACTGGCAAGACTTAATCCGGCAGAAATAATAGCCCCATCAATTAGAGAGGAAATTAAACCATTTCAAATCGTTCCGGATGAAAAAATAGATCTGCCGGAAAAAATCACGCAATTATACAATTGCTCTAAAATACCAGCATCAGTCTTTGCACCGGAATTTACGGAAAACAATCTCAAAGCTGTTTTTGAGACTAAAAGTCTTGAATCTTTTGGTTATGCAAACTACAGATTAGGTTTTCGAGCTGCCGGTGCGCTGCTTTCTTATATTTGGGAAACTCAAAAAGGTAATATGCCAAAATTCGAAAGAATTGAAAGTTATGAGCTTTCCGAATACATGATAATTGATGCGAGTACAAGAAAAAACCTTGAATTAACCGAAACATTAAGAGAAAAAAACAAATACGGGTCTCTTCTTTGGTCAATTGATAAGACAAAAACAAATATGGGTGCACGTCTTTTGAGGAATTGGATTTGCCAACCGTTAAAAAAAGTTCCTGACATTCAAAAAAGACAAGATGCAGTATCTGAATTAGTTGAAAAGGAATTAATAAGAAGGCAACTTTCTGAAAAGTTAGGGACAGTACAAGATATTCAGCGTCTTTCAACAAGAATAAGCAACAGCACCGCAACCCCCAGAGATTTCATAAGTTTAAAAATATCTCTTATGGCACTACCTGACATAATGAATATTACAAAAAATCTTGAAAATAACCCTTTTATTAACGTTGAAGCATATAGGGAAGAAATTGCAACTTATGCCGACTTAATTAACAGAACCATAGTTGATAATCCGCCAATACAAATTAAGGAAGGCGGAATAATAAAAGATAACGTCAACGGAGAACTTGATTACTTCAGAGATTTACTAACAGGTGGTGAGGAGTGGCTCAAAAACTTTGAAGAAACCGAAAAAGAAAAAACAGGGATTAAAAACCTCAAAGTCGGATATAATAAGGTGTTTGGCTACTTTATCGAAATAACAAATTCAAATATAAGCATGGCCCCCGAAAATTACATTCGAAAACAAACTCTTGCAAATGCGGAAAGATACATCACCGAAGAACTTAAAAAACACGAAGATGACGTTATGTCTGCAAGATTCAAGTCCACCGAACTCGAATACAAACTTTATACTGATTTTAGGGAGTATTCAAAGGAATTTGTAACAAAGATAAGAGAAATTGCAGATGCCATATCTGTTCTTGATGTCGCTCTTTCGTTGTCTGAAGTTGCAGTTGAAAACAATTATGTGAAACCAATAATTGACGAGTCAGACGACTTTATCGTAAAAAATGGCAGACATGCAGTATTGGAAAAAATATTACCGCTTGGAGAATATGTTCCGAATGATCTGACTTTAAAGAGCAATTCAACCGATACAACTCAGTTTATGATTTTAACAGGCCCTAACATGGCAGGTAAATCAACTTATATGAGGCAAAATGCACTTATAGCGATATTGGCTCAGATAGGTTCGTGGGTTCCGGCTGATTACGCAAAAATAGGTGTTGTGGATAAAATTTTTACAAGAGTTGGTGCATCTGACGATTTAACATTAGGACAATCAACCTTTATGGTAGAAATGATTGAAACAGCATGTATATTAAATTCCGCCACGGAAAAAAGCTTCATATTGCTTGATGAAATAGGTAGGGGAACAAGTACCTATGACGGTGTTGCTATTGCATGGGCGGTTGCGGAACACATCGCAACAAAAATAAAGGCCCGCTGCATATTTGCAACCCACTATCACGAATTAAACGTAATGACAAACACCTACCCGCAAATTAAAAATTATCGTATAACTATTGCGGAAGAAAACGGTGAAATAGAATTTTTAAGAAAAATAGTTCAAGGCGGTGCAAGCAAAAGTTACGGTATTCAAGTTGCAAAAATGGCCGGGCTGCCATCAAGCGTCGTGAAACGTTCACAAGATTTGATGACGAGAATGCAGCGTGATTATTCTAACAACCTTTCATCAAGGAAAAAAACTGATACCATTGAACCGCAAGTTCCGCAGTTAAATCTCTTTAATTAATAAAATTTGTAAATTTTTTACGAAAAATACGCAAAAAAATTATTTACGAGTTTTAATGTTAATGGTAGAAGGAGTGACTATGCAGGTAAGTTTCAATCCTCAAGTTAGTTTTAAACAACAGAACAAAGATTTATTGCAAGACATGAGCAATCGTGGGATTGCGCAACAGCCTGCTTTGCCTGTATTAACAAGTGAAAAGAAAAAATCATCAAACTTCAGGGAAGACTTGAGCAAAGTTGCTAAATTTTTCACTACAATGAGTGAAATGACAAAAGCGACATTAAAAGCAATCGGATATGGAGCTTTGACTACTGCAACATTCTTGGCAGGATTTTGGTCTTTTGGAACACTTCCAAGAGCATTCAAAAAAGGTAATTCTTTAATTGAAGCTTTTAAACATCCTATTAAAAATATAAGCACAAAAGGCAAACTAATAACAGCTGCTGCCGGTCTGGGCGTAGCCGCATATCATTTAATTAAAGGGAAATTAATATCAAATCAGCGCACGGCTAATGTTGACCACCAATTAAAAACAGGTCATAGAGCAGTTGCATAAAAATTTAGTTTAATATGTTTTGTTTTTAGCGTGTTATTTGTGTTAGAATAAACTTATGCGTTTATCCGAGTTTAAACATTATGCAAAAGAGCTTTTAAACATAGCTTGGCCCATTATTATGGGGAATTTGGGCTTTGTCATGATAGCTGCCGGAGATGTTTTTATCGCAGGGAGACATTCAACTGACACTCTGGCCGCAATATCAATCGCGACAGCAATTTCAAATTGTCTTATGACATTCGGGATAGGATTAATCGCAAGCATCTCACCACTTCTTTCAAATTACAGAGGAGAAAAACTCTCCGCAAAAAAATATTTTTACCCTACAATAAGATTTTCTATGATTTTGGCGTTCATCATGATGTTTGCAGTGTTGGCATTTGTACCTGTGATTGATTATATGAAGTTTGAGCCAAAGTTGGTTGAACCAATCAAACAATACATGATTATTACGGCATTTTCAACTTTCGGAGCATATTTGCATGCCGCATTAAAGGAATTTTTGCAGGCATTTGAAATCGTATTTTTACCAAATCTTGTAACTGTTTTTTCAGTATTTTTAAATATAGCCTTAAATGCAATTCTTGTTTTCGGACTCGGGCCAATACCATCTTTGGGAACAATCGGGCTTGCAATTGCAAGTTTTGTTGTAAGATATTTTATGGGTTTTGTACTTTTGTGGTATTGCTTTAAGTTAATGAGTTTTAGGGATTACAAGGGTGACAAAGAATATTTCAAAAGCCTTATAAAAATAGGGTTGCCTATTTCAATAGCAATTTTAATAGAATTTATTGCCTTCAATTGTGTGGCAATAATTATGGGCAGAGTATCCGGTGTTTATGCCGCTTCGCAGAACCTTGTTTGCACCTTGACCACAATATCATTTATGGTGCCACTTGCCATATCTAATGCCATAGCTGTAAAAGTCGGATTTGCAAACGGCGCACATAATCTTGTGGAATTGAGAAGATATGCCTATATAGGTTTAGGAATGGCTGTTGGATTTATGTGCTGCAGCTCGGTTATTTTTGCATCATTCCCGCATTTTTTGGTCGGAATTTTTACATCAGATGCTGCTTTAATAAAAATCAGCGTCCCTGTTTTGTATATTTTATCCATATTCCAAATTTTCGACGGACTCCAAGTTTCGCTTTCAGGGATTTTCAAAGGAATAAAAAAGACCAAAATTGTAATGATAGCGAACCTAATCGGATATTGGTTCATTTCAATACCTTTAGGCTACACACTTGCATTCAAATATAACATGAATATTATGGGATTTTGGTGGGGGTTAGTGAGTGCTGCAATAATTCTTTGCACGATAATGCTGGTAATTTTACGTAAATACCTAAGCGATATGAAAAAGAACTTGAACTTTGTAAAATTAGAAGAAGAATATTAGATTTTCGGTTAAATTTATGCTATTATAGGCGTATATGGAGGAAATAATATGGCACACAGTGAAGAGAGAACATTTATTGCAATCAAACCTGATGGGGTTATCAGAGGGCTTACTAGTACTATAATCAAAAGATTTGAAGACAAAGGTTACAAAATTATAGGTCTAAAGATGCTTATGGTTACACCTGAAATGGCTGCAAAGCACTACGAAGAGCACTATGGCAAACCTTTTTACAACAGATTAATAAAATACATCACAAGCGGTCCGATAGTTGCAATGGTAATCCAAGGGTACAATGTAATACAGGGCTCACGTCAACTTATGGGTGCCACTGAACCTGCAGATGCACAAGTTGGAACAATTAGAGCGGATTTTGCTCAATTAAAAGAATACAATGTTGTTCATGGTTCTGATTGTGCCGAAAGCGCAGAACGCGAAATAGCAATATATTTCAAACCCGAAGAACTTTGCACTGATTGGAAAAATATGGCTGAAATCGTTACTGAAAAGGAAGATTTAGCTTAAATGAACAAATTTTTCGATTATGAACTTGTACACGAATGTAAACAAACAGGTGCGCGTGCAGGGATTTTAACAACTCCTCACGGAAAGATTTTTACACCGATTTTCATGCCGGTCGGCACAAATTCTGCAGTAAAAACACTGACCACCGCGCAAGTGAAAGATACAGGCGCACAAATCATACTGGCAAACTCATATCATTTATACCTTAGAGCCGGAACAAAATTAATAAAACAATTCGGCGGAATTCATGGCTGGATGAATTGGGACAAACCTGTTTTGACCGACTCAGGAGGGTTTCAGGTATTTTCTCTTTCACACTTAAGAAAAATCACCGAAGACGGTGTGGAATTCAGAGACCCCAAAGACGGTAAAAAACACTTTATATCACCTGAAGTTTCTATGGAAATTCAACAAGATATTGGCGCAGATATAATTATGGCATTTGATGAATGCGCACCGTATCCTTGTGAATATGATACTGCCAAAAAAGCTATGGAAAGAACTCACAGGTGGCTTGAAAGGTGTATAAAAGCTAAAACAAACGAACATCAAGCACTTTTCCCGATTGTTCAGGGTGCATTTTTTGATGATTTAAGAAAAGAAAGCGCGAGCGTTATATCATCATACGACGCGCCCGGATATGCCATAGGCGGTTTGAGTGTCGGAGAATCAAAAGATATAATGAATCACTTTGTAGAACTTACAGCGCCACTCTTGCCTCAGAATAAACCACGCTACCTAATGGGTGTCGGGACTCCTGAAGATTTACTCGACGGGATAAAACGCGGAGTTGATATGTTTGATTGCGTTTTGCCGACCAGAAATGCAAGACATGGCTCTTTCTTCACTTGGAACGGTAAAAGAAATATTAAAAATAAAGAATTTTATGACGACAACAGCCCTCTTGTTGAAGGCTGCAATTGTTATACTTGTCAAAATCATTCAAGAGCGTACATAAGACATTTGTGGAGATGCGGAGAAAGCACGGCTTCAACACTTTTATCCATTCATAACATTCAATTTTTGGTGGAATTTTCGCAAAAATGCCGCGAGGCTATCTTGAAAGACAGATTTGGCGATTTTTATAACGAACACTACAAAAATTTCATCTAGCAGGTTAACAAACCGCTAATTACAAGCTTAATCCACAGAGAAGATTTCTTTCAAATCCTCCATCGTCAAGGATTTTGTAATATTTCTGTCTACTGAAATTACGCTATCAACAAGGTTCCGTTTAATCGTTTTAAGTTTTTGGATTTTTTCTTCAACAGTATTTTTTGTAATAAGTCTATATACAAATACTTTCTTAGTCTGTCCGATACGATAAGCACGGTCAGTTGCCTGATCTTCAACCGCAGGGTTCCACCATGGGTCGTAATGAATTACATAATCCGCACCGGTCAAGTTCAAACCTGTTCCGCCGGCTTTTAAACTTATCAAGAATATCGGAATTGAAGGTGTCGAATTAAATCTTTCAACAGCAGCCTGACGATCTTTTGTTTTACCTGTCAGATATTCATACTCAATACCTTCACGTTCAAGCCAAGCCTTAACTATATCCAACATATCGACAAATTGGCTGAACAACAGCACTCTGTGGCCTTCTGAAATAATTTCTTCCAGCATAACCTTAAGTTTTTCAAATTTACCAGAGGACATAATATTTTTGATATTCTCTTTATCATAAAGTCTCGGGTGACAGCAGATTTGACGTAATCTAAGCAGCGCAGAGAAAATTGACAGTCTGCTTTTTTCCAAACCATTTTGTTCGATACTCTTGAACAATTCTTCTTTTGTACTGTCCAAAACTTGCAGATAAAAATCTTTTTGTTCGTCTGTAAGCTCACAGTATGCGATGTTTTCAACCTTATCAGGCAAATCTTTTGCAACATCTCGCTTCATACGACGCAAGATAAACGGATAAATTTGCAATTTCAAACGCTTTTCAACGGTTTTGTCCTGACGTTCCATAATCGGACTAACGTATCGGTAATTAAAATCAGCTACACTGAACAAAAATCCCGGCATCAAAAAGTCAAACACAGACCACAATTCCTCGAGTTTATTTTCAATAGGAGTACCTGAAAGTGCCAATTTATGCTGTGCTTGTAATTTTTTAACCGCTTGTGCAGTCTGAGACATAGCGTTTTTAATATTCTGCGATTCATCCAAAATTATATATCTGAAATTGATATTTTTTAATTTTTCGATATCACGTCGAATAAGCGCATAGCTTGTGATTACAACATCGTAGTTAGGAATTTCCTTGAACATCTGCTTACGTTCTACCCCTGCAAGTTTCAGGCAACTCAATGTCGGGGCAAACTTTTGAATTTCGGCTTCCCAGTTAAAAACAACAGTCGTAGGGCAAATTACAAGGGTCGGCATAGGACCGTCTTCTTCTTTAGCTTTTTGTACAGCAGTCAAAGCCTGCAAAGTTTTACCAAGCCCCATATCATCCGCCAAAATCCCGTTAAGACCGTATTTATACATAAACCACAGCCAACCGAAACCTTTTACTTGATATTCACGAAAATCTGCATGAATACCTTCAGGCAACTTCAAATCTTCTGAAGTTGAAAATGTTGACATTTGTTCCCAGAATTTTTCAAAATCTTCACTCAAAATTAATTCAACACCCAAGTTTTTCAACTCATTAATCAAACCCGCACGATACGTCTTGACGGTGAATCGGTTGTCAGGGGTTCTATAAACATCAAATGAATTGAAGGCACGCATCATTGCGTAGATATTTTGAGCCGGATATTCCACAAATCCTAAACTTCTTATTCTTGCATATTTTTCACCGCTTTGAATAGTATCATAGATATCATCAAAATTGATTATTTCATCACCGGCTTTGCCAAATATGTGAACTTCAAAACTGTCTTGAGATTCCTCACTAAACTTAATTTCAGCACATAACCTGAAAGGCTCATCCATAAGTTTAAAGAAATTCATGTCATCTTTTTCTTCAAACTTCCATCCCTCGCCTGCCTGCTTGATGTAATAATTATAAAAATCTATCGCATTTTCTTTTTCCAATGCCAAATTATTTGTCTGCATCGGTACAAATTTACAAGCCAAAAGCATATTGTATGCTTCAATTTCGTGTTTATAATTGCGCTTAACCCAATAAATCAAATCTTCATCAGCTTTTTTAACCGTTATATAAGGTGATTTTTCTCCGGCAGTTTTTGAAAACGGAACCTTAACCCCGTCATATTCAAATTCCAAAGTCGCCTTTAACGACTGGTCATAGTCAATTCCCATCGTCACAATATTCAAAGGCGGTCTTTCTTCAAGCATTAATTTAGAAATATTTTCCGCGATGCGAACATCCATAATCTCACGCAATTTAGGCAATTCTTCATAAATAAACTTGCCGCCTTCAGCATCTTTCAAATCAGTAAATGAAGATTTCAAAAGATTTTGAGGAATAGACTGCATTGCAATATTAGTCGGGAATATTATATTCTTATACCTTCCCCATTTTAAATGCCTTGAAAAATACCTGACTTCCTCAAACGGATAAACATCGTCCTTATCAGGTCTTTGCCACTCTAAAGACAGCAGTATCGTTCCGGCTTGAGAAGAACTGTTTACGTACAAAACAAGCTGCCATTCTTTATCAGTAAATTTGAGTCTTTGCTTTGTTTTCTCATCCAAAACCTCATCCGCCATAGCAAGAAGACTGAACATCGGGCCAAACTTGGTTATTGGTATGTCATACCAGCCGGCTTTTTTATCTTGACGTGAAATTTTCAAAAGCTCTTTTAATATATTTATTTCAACTTTTTGTGTGTTGTTTAAAGAGAAATTTTTATCCTGTTTTTGAGATTCGATAAGATTTCTCAATATAGGTTCAATCTGCCTTACGACCTTTCCGGTTTCCCTTGACATAACCAATATTGAAAAGAAATTAGCTTTTCTTTTAGGGTTGAAGTGAAAAATATAATTACCCTTCGGTTCTTCAGTAAGTGCCGTATTTTCATCAGGAAAATCAGTCTCAATACCGAATTTTGTCTCAAGCCAATCTTCGTAAGCGTGTTCATCAATTGCTTTTAGGGCAACGGCAACAGCATGCTTGCACCATTCTTCCTTCAAAGGACAACTGCAACGCGCAGTAACACCGTTTTTCTTAAAAATTAAATCCGTATTATAATGATCCTGAAAATTCCCTTTAACTTTCGCCATATAGAAATTCTTTTCAGGATAATTATCAAATACCATATCCTTCAAGTGGTATTCGTAACCTCTACGCCAACTGCCAGCGCTCGCGTGTTCTTTTATGTACTTATAATTAAATTCCTCAACACCCATCTGTGGAGTATTATCTTCCTTCTTCTAAGGGTACAACGCCGGATATAGATTAAAAAATCTATAAGCCCTTACTGATAACAATATTATACATGAATAAATAAAAAGTGCAAGTATTTAATTCATTAATAAATTATGGAAAGCATAAGCATAAAGTATGCCAAATAAAGCCCCGAAGAAAACTTCCAAAGGAGTATGTCCCAAAAGCTCTTTTAACTTGCCGCCAACCGCTTGCAAATCATGCTTATAAAAATCATCCATCATTTTATTAAGACAAGCGGCAGTCTTACCTGCGGCTCTTCTCAATCCTGCAGCATCATACATAACTATGAGCGCATACCCCAGCGCAACAGCAAATATTAAAGAATCAAAACCCGCTATAATTCCGACAGTAGTAGTCAAACCCATTACCCCTGCAGAGTGAGAACTCGGCATTCCGCCCGTCGTTGTAAATATTTTAAAATTAATTTTTCTTGTTCTTAGCGTAAATACAAAAAATTTAATCACCTGTGCAAAAAAGGCTGCCGTTATACCGCACAGAATTGCCTCATACCCGCTATTTAATATCAAAGTGTTCATCTTTACTCTCTTTCAACAAATTAACAATCTCTTGGCATTATATCAAACAAATACCAGTCAGGCAACAACTTTACAATTTCTACGATATACGAATTTTATTGATAATTTTTTCAAAAATATCTGACTGCAAATTGTTATCCGCCAAAAGTTTTTCACAATCATCGAGCAAATCGTTCAAATCATCTTTTGATTTTTCTAGACCATAAACACTTGTATAAGTCAGCTTGCCGGCTTCCTTGTCCTTGCCGAGAGTTTTGCCCATAACTTCAAAAGTAGAAGTTTCATCCAGTATATCGTCTGCTATTTGGAAAGCAAATCCCAATTTTTGGGCAAATTCCGTGATGATTTCAAGTTGTTCATTGGAAGCACCTGCAATTATTGCACCGCATCTGAGCGAAAGTTTAAACAAATCAGCCGTTTTATGTGTATGGATAAATTCCAAAACTTTTTGAGGATTTTCGGGACTTTTCTTTTCGCTTTCAATATCAACAACTTGGCCAGCGATTACACCATAGGCACCTGCATATCGAACATATTCTTCCATAATTTTTACAAGTTTTTCCGCACCCAGATTTTTGGAATTTTTGAGAATGATTTGCGGCGCATAGCTCAATAGAGCATCACCTGCCAAAACCGCAACAGCTTCACCAAAAACCTTGTGATTAGTCAATTTACCGCGCCTGTAATCGTCATTATCCATACAAGGCAAATCGTCATGGATAAGAGTTTGAGCATGAAGCATCTCTATCGCACAGGCAGTCGGAATTGCATCTTCAATGTTCCCTCCAAACATACTGCAAGATTCAAGACACATGACAGGTCTGAGTCTTTTGCCCGGAAGTG
>CALVAZ010000114.1 GCA_944325675.1 Candidatus Gastranaerophilales bacterium | reverse complement strand
TTTTTATATATGGTAATTGAAAAAAAATTGGCTCATGTTACAATGTTAGTAGTTTATAGTAAATTGAAGGATTCCCTATGGTTTGCGGAAAATTAGAAATAGATATTTTAAATGTTTTTTGGAATCTTACAGAACTGAATGAAGATATGGATATATCAATTCAAGATGTGGTTGATGAGCTTTCTAAATCAGGAATTGAAAGGGCTTATACAACTATAAAGACTGTAATGGATAGGTTAACTGCAAAAAGTGTTCTTGTAAGATATAAGGTTGGTAAAAAATTCTTTTACAAAGCTGTTATGGACAGACGTGAAATGGCTATGGAATCGGTTAAAGTTTTAGCTGATCAGTTTTTCAACGGAAGTTATACAAAGATGTTGCATTTTATAGAAAAAGAATGCAGTGAATTTTTAGTCGGATAATTTTAGGTATATGACAAAATTAGAGAGCAGAAAAAAAGTTGCGGAATTGCTTCGTAATGTAAGGCTCGGTCAGATGCATGTCCGCGAGGCGCTTTTGGCTTTTCCGGATGAAACTGATGATAAAAGCATTATGGCATCTTATCATGCTTTAGTCCACTATGAAGCCGACGAGGATTTACGCAGGCGCGATGATTTGTATCGTGAAGAACAGGATGACTATATAGAATTTTTGTCATATATTATGGACAGAGGTGAAGATTTGCCTGAAAATATTATAAAAAGTTATGAAAAATATTATAAATCGGCAAATATTCCTCACTCAAAAGATACCAAAGGGTTTATGGAAAGTTTTTTTAGATTTTTGAATATTTAAAAAGAAAGGAATAAATATGAAAAAAATATTTTTAACCTTGTTAACAATGACGTTGTTTGCAACATCAGCATTTGCATTCTTTAAGAAATCACCTGAAACGGAACTTGTCGTTATGCCGATGTTTTCTACTGAAACTAATGACTTGAACAAGGTTTGGGTTGGGACTTTTCAACTTGTTTGGAATGATTTGATGGATAATGTTGTAAAGGCTCCGATTGAATTTACTGATGGACCTTCAAATTTAGCTGAAGAACTTAACAAGCAAGAATTTACAAAAGAAATGCTTTCAGACAGCTCTTATTATACAGCACATGGTGTTGCTAATATGAATTTGAAAGAGCAGATTGACAAAGCCTTGATGGAAAAATTTAATGAAACAAGTGATTTGCTTGCTGCGATGGATTGGTCAGGAAGAAATTACTTGGTTTATGCAATGTTGAAAAAAGATTTCGAGTTTTTAGCAGCTTTTGATGAGTTGAAAAAAGGAAAATTTGGTACACTTAATAAGGAAAAAGTTCAATATTTCGGTATCGATGATAAAAGTTCAAAGGCCTTGAGAGATAATGTTAGTGTACTTTTCTACAATAACCCCACAGATTTTGCTGTTGAATTGCCGACAAAAGGAAACGACAGAGTTCTTTTATATAGAACAAATGATAACAAGTCACTTTCAGCACTATATGAAGATATGACGCAAAAATCATTGGCTCATAAAGGCAGCAAAAGATTTGGCGAAAAAGATAAATTAAAAGTGCCTTTTATATCGTTTAAAAGTTTAAATCAATATCCCGAATTGCAAGGTAAAACTATCAAGGATGTTGATTTGACAATTGATCAGGCACTTCAATCAATAGATTTTAAGATGGATAATCAGGGCGTAAAATTAAAAAGTGAGGCTGCTTTGATTATGAAAATGTCAATGCCGGCTCCTATAATGAGAGAACCTGCAGATTTCTATTTTGATGACAATTTTGTCATGTTCTTAATAGAAAAAGATAAGCCTTACTTTGCTTTGAGGGTTGCCGATGTCGCTGCTTTGAATAAGAAAAAATAATTTAATTAAAATAAAAAAAGTCACTCTTGGCGGTTGCTTTGAGTGACTTTTATTATTTATGTTTACATTTGGTCATCTGCAGGTATTTTATAATATAATAGATTTATGGCAAAAGTTAAATCAAAATGGATATGTCAAAATTGCGGTTATGAAACGGCAGGTTATTTGGGTAAATGTCCTGAGTGCGGAGAGTGGGGTAGCTTTGTAGAGGAAGTTCAAAATGCTATAAAGCCTCAAAATATTTCTCCGCAAGGGATTTTAAATGATACAAAACCGACTTTGCTTTCAGATATTCATGTTGGTGAAGAAGTTCGCGTAAGTACGAATATACCCGAATTTGACAGAATTCTCGGCGGTGGATTGGTTCAGGGGTCGTTAGTTTTAATTGCGGGTGATCCGGGTATCGGCAAATCCACAATACTTTTGCAAACCGGTGGTGAATTATGCAAGAATAATAAAAAAGTTCTCTATGTTTCGGCAGAAGAAAGTGCAAGTCAGGTTAAATTGCGCTCCGAAAGACTCGGGATTAATTCAAAAAGCCTTTATATTTATCCGCAGATTAATATGGAAAGTATTAGAGCCGAAATTGATAATCTTAATCCCGATGTTGTTGTCGTGGATAGTATACAGGCTATTTATTCTCAAACAATTTCAAGCTCTGCAGGAAGTGTTTCGCAAATTCGTGAATGCTGCAACATTTTAATGCAAATTGCTAAAAATAAAAATATTACAGTTATTATTATAGGTCATGTAACTAAAGACGGCAGTATAGCAGGGCCAAAAGTGCTTGAGCATATGGTGGATACGGTAATTTATTTTGAGGGCGATAAATATAAATCTTACAGGATTTTACGTTCTATGAAAAATCGTTTCGGAAACACTTCCGAAGTCGGGATTTTTGAGATGAATTCAGATGGCCTGCATTGTGTTACAAACCCAAATGAACTGTTCCTCAACGAGCGTTCGCAAGGTTCTATTCCGGGTAGTGCCATTGTTGTGACTAATGAAGGTACAAGGCCGCTGCTTGTGGAAATTCAAGCCTTAGTCGGAACAACACCTTATCCTACCCCAAGAAGGGTTACTAATGGGGTTGATACAAGCAGATTGTTGCAAATTCTTGCGGTATTGGAAAAACGTGTCGGTCTTAATCTATCCAAACAGGATGTTTATGTTAACGTTATGGGCGGAATAGAAGTTGATGAACCAAGTGCGGATTTGGGGATAGCCCTTGCTGTGGCAACTTGCGCGAGAGATGTAGTAGTTGACAGCCAAACGGTTATTATTGGAGAAATTGGTTTGTCGGGTGAAATCCATCCGGTTCAAAATATCGAAAAACGCTTAAATGAGGCTGTTTTATCAGGATTTAAAAAGGCAATAATTCCTTACGCAAACAAAATCACATCAAATAAGATAGAGATAGTACCTGTAAAAAGGTTGATTGATGCAATTTCAGCCTGTGTTTGTCCTGTAGAAAAATAAGTTTATTTTCTATGTTCAACCCCTGGTGCATCTTTGACTACAAAAGGTCTTACAAATGCCCAAGTGCCATATAAACAGGTTAAAATTCCTGCAATATTTAAAGGATAGCTTAGCCATTTTTTATTTTTAGCAAGAGCTCCCAGTGCGGTTAGAGTTGTGCCTGCCATAAAACCTAAATAACCCTTAAAAATAGTCCTTGGAACAACAACGATGTCGTTCATATCAGAAGCATTTCTGGTGTGTGTGTAAAATTTATCCGTGAATTTTTCTTGTGTTGTGGTGCCAAAACCGGTTATCGTATTTATTTTTTGAACCTGCATTTTATACTCCTTTTTCATATAATAACCAAACAGAAAAAAAATTGCTATATTTGACAATTTTTTTAATAAATGTTACTCTACTTGGTGAGGTTGTTGGTAATTACAGGAGATTTTACATGCTACATCTAGGGAAGAGTAACGGGGGGGGGCGACCTCTCTAAGCCAACGTAGCCGTTGGATCCGACCAATTAGATATTGGTTAAAATTAACAAATAATGGTTTAAAAAGTGGAAAAGGATTTACATTGGCGGAAGTTCTTATAACTTTGGGCATAATAGGTGTTGTTGCAGCAATGACTTTGCCGTCATTAATCAATAACAAGAAAAATAAGGAGTTAGAGATTGCATTTAAGAAGAATTATTCAGTGATAAGTCAAGCATTGAATATGTATTATGCGCTGAATGGTGAAAGACTTACGCCTGAAAGTGTTAAAAATATAAAATTAAAAACAATATTAATGGATTATATGAAAGTTCTTCATGATTGTGGAATGGGATCTTTTGATTCAAAAGCTTGTATTCCTAATTACGGTGAAAATCATGAAGATAGTCACAAAATATACAAAACTTTTAACGGTAAGACCGAAATGAATTTAGGAATGTTTGATGACGGTCAATTTATATTAAATGATGGAAGCCTTATTTTGATTGAAAATGCTTTTTCAAATCCCGGAACAGTATATATTTCTGTAGATGTAAACGGACATCTAAAAAATCCGAACCGATTAGGACATGATCTTTTTATGTTCCAACTTGACAGTAAAGGGAATTTACTTCCAATGGGAGCTAAGGGAACTCATTATTATGATGCAAACGATGCATATTGTTCTTCAACATCAACAAATAATATGAATGGTGCTGGGTGTACAATAAAAGCAATCAACGAGAAAGATTATTTTACAAAACTCCATTAGTTAGAAATTAACTTTTTCTTAATAATTCAGAAGGACTAAACCTATTGATTAGTTTTTCTGTTGGTGATATAAATAACATGTTATAACTTTACAGAATAAGAAGGAGTAAAAACTTATGGTAAAAGTAGCTATTAACGGATTCGGAAGAATCGGACGTAACACATTGAGAGCAGCTATCAGAGAAGGTATCTTTGATAAAATCGATTATGTTGCTATCAATGACCCGGGTTTAAAACCGGAAGATGCTGCTCGTATTTTCAAATATGACTCTGTAATGGGTAAATTTGACGGTACAGTAGAAGCTTATGAAGAAGGTATTGTTGTAAACGGTAAAAAGATTAAATTCTTTGCAGAAAAAGATCCTGCTCAATTACCTTGGAAAGATTTAGGTGTTGAAGTTGTTGTTGAATCAACAGGTTTCTTCACAGATGCAGAAAAAGCTAAAGCTCACATTGCTGCAGGTGCTAAAAAAGTTATCATTTCAGCTCCTGCTACTAATGAAGATATCACAATCGTTTTAGGTGTTAACGATAAAGAATATGATCCTGCTAAGCACAATGTAATTTCTATGGCATCTTGCACAACTAACTGCTTGGCTCCTGTTGCTAAGGTTATGGATGAAAAATTCGGTATCGTTAAAGGCTTGATGACAACAGTTCACTCATATACAGGTGACCAAAGAATTCTTGACGCAGGTCACAAAGATCCTCGTCGTGCTAGAGCTGGTGCTCTTAACATCGTTCCTACAAAAACAGGTGCTGCAAAAGCGGTTGCTCTTGTTTTGCCTCAATTGAAAGGTAAATTGGACGGTTTCGCAATGAGAGTTCCAACCCCTGACGTTTCACTAGTTGACGTTGTATTTGAACTTGCTAAAGACGTTACTGTTGAAGAAGTTAACGCAGCATTAAAAGAAGGCGCTGACGGACACGTTCTTTGCTATACTGAAGAACCGTTGGTATCATCTGACTATATTGGTACTTCTCAATCTTCAACTGTTGACGCTTTGTTAACTCGTGTTATGGGCGGAAACCAAGTTAAGATTATTTCTTGGTACGATAACGAAATGGGTTACTCAACTCGTTTAGCTGAAACTACTTTGATGGTTGCTTCTAAATTATAATTTCGTTAAGCAAATTTAAAATAGCCACATCATTTGATGTGGCTATTTTTTGTCTATTTAGGTAATTTAATCTGTTCGAAAATCTGTTAAACTGCTTTTGAAAGGCAGGTTTTTATGTATATATTGAGATTAATTGCGTATGTTTTTGTCATTATCGGCGCCTTAAATTGGGGTTTGGTTGGTTTTTTGGGCCTTGATTTGGTTGCATTAATTTTTGGTGATATGACCTTAATGTCAAGAATTGTCTATGACATTGTGGGTATTAGTGCAATTGTGTATCTTCTCTTATCTTACAAGGATTTAGGTGAAAGATATTAGAGATTTTTGAAAAAATCTTCATTAGCTTTTAAAGTATTTTCGGTGGCAAGTACAGAGTAAGTCGGCTTGCCGCTGAAAATATAGTTTGCTGCATTGTAGATGTCATCTGTTGTTATTTTGTCAATGGCTTTTAAAAGTTCATTATCTGCAAGCGGGCCGTTAAGGTCGTTGACGTTTGCAGCTATTGAGTTATTTTTGCCGAAACTTGTTTCCGTGTCGCTTAGAATTGTATTTTTGAAATTAAGTTTAGCATTTTCCAGTTCTTCTTCAGAAACTTTTTCAGTCATTAACCTATGAATATGTTGGTTAAAGCCATTTATCGATTTTTGGACATTATCATAACTTATTTCTTTAGTGTCTTTATTTTCTGTGGTGGTTCCGATATATAATTTTAAAAGTCCTGCATTGCCGTAATAGCGTGTAGTTGAATTTACACGATAGCAGAGTTGTTGCTTTTCTCTCAAATCATTAAATAGTCTTGAGGATGCGTTACCGCCCAGAATTTGATTGAGTAGTTCCACAGTTGCTAAATCTTTTAGATTATTATTTGTTTTGAATTTGAACGCTTCAACTATCTCGGCTTGGTTTTTATCATGAATATCCTTTAATACTTTTGTTTCGTTTACAGGAATTTTATAATAATCCTCCAAAAATGCTTTTGCAGGTTGAACTTGTGGCATTTCGCCTATTTCTCTGAAAAGTATATGGCTCAATTCGGGATTTTTTCCAAAAGGTGCAGAAATTGTTATATGCCCTTGTGAGTTTGTAATTATATATTGATACAACTCGATTACATCTTGAAGTGTAACACTGTCTAGGCTGTTAAGAATGTCTTCATTTGTGTAGCTTATGGATAGTCCGTCAAAGAGTTCTTTGTATAACTTATCATTTACGTCTTTTTCGCGTTTGGAAATATACTCTCGTATATCTTTTTTCACAAAGTCGAGAGTTTCTTGGGTAAATCTTGGGTTTAAAAGAACTTCTTTTGCATTTTTAAGTGCTTTTCCCATGTCATCTGCAGCAAAATTAGCACGTGCAGTTATAGTTGTTCTTCCGCTTGAAAATTTCAGGTCAATACCGTTTTTTTGTAAGTCATTGTTAAATTCAAAGTCGTTTCTGAATTTTGAACCTTCATCTAAAATACTGCTTAGAATATACAAGGTTGCAGGCTTGACGTTTGGAGGAATTTCGGTATTAAAGAAAATTTTGAAGGAAGAATTATTTGTTTTTATATTGTTAGTCAAAATATCAAAATTGTTAGCCAAGTTGTATCTATGAACGTTTTCAGGGTTTATGGCTTGTTTTTGAATATTACCGCCAAACGATATGGCATTTTTGTACTGGTTCATAATAGAATCTTTGTTTGCAAATTGAGGGTGCAAAACTGTTACTGCAGTTTTGTTTAAGTTTAGGAAATTTTTCGCTGTATTTACTAAATCATCTTTTGTCATATTGTTGACAATTTTTTCGTAATCGGTAAGCATTTCTACTGTTCCGTTTAAAAGCCCGTCTCCCATAAGGTTATTAAGCGAATGGGATACTTCAAATATATTTGAGTAGCTGTTTAGTAATAATTTTTTGATTATTTTCATTTCGTCTTCGGATGGTGGATTTGATATTACAGAATTTATTTGCTCAAATATTGTTTTTAAAACTTTTTCTGAATTTTGTTCTGTTGTTTCGGCAGAAACAAGGATTGCTGAGCTATCACCCGGTCTGGAGCTTATTTTTTCCGGCTGGATATTTGCAAATGTATTAAAATCTTTAAGTCTTTGGTCAATTCGACCTGTTTTGTTTGCTGTTAATAAAAAAGATAAGGCATCCAAATAAATTCTGGATTTTACATCATTGTTTTTAGGACCGTTAAATCCAAGCATTATGTGAGTTGCTGTTGTTTTATCAGAAATTAAATCTTTCCGTACGGTTTTATCAATAGGTTTCAACTCTTCAAATTTTCTGGAGTGAGAAAGTTTGTTCGGTGCTGAAAAATATTTTGAAACAAGTTTCATAGTATCTTCAGGAGAAACTTCACCCGTTATTACAGTCACCATGTTTGCGGGGTAATAGTTGTTATTGTAATAATCAATAACATCTTCTCTGGTTAAATTCGTTATATTTTGGGTGGCACCGCCTATTAGGTCTTTTGAGGTGCTTTGTATATTGTACAAATTACGTATAGTTTCATTCGCGATTATGTTTTCAGGATATCCTAAAATCATATTGATTTCAGAGTTTACGATACCCTTTTCTTTTTCAAGCATTTCGATTGCAAATCTCGGAGATTCAAGCATTGATGCGTGAATTTTAATTTTTTTCTCTAAATCATCTTCGTTTAAAAGATTTGAACTTATGTAGTAATTTGTTTCGGCAAAGCCGGTTGAGGCATTCGTATCTGCACCCATTTTATTCACTGTTTCAAAAAATTCACCTGCTTGTAAATCTCTTGAACCGTTAAATAAATTGTGTTCTATATAATGGCTTATTCCGCGAAGTTTGTCTGGTTCGTTCATAGAGCCTGTGCTTACGTAAGTTTTAACGACGGTTTCACCCTCTTTAGGAATGATGACTACCCTTTGTCCGTTTGCAAGTTTATAGCAATGTGCTGTGTAGTCAAATGGTAGCTTAAGCTCTCCTGATTTTTGATATTGTATAGGTACTTTTACGCTATAACTTGTTTGAGTATTTGGAATTTCATTAATTTGATTTTGTTTAGGTAAAGTTTGCGCCTTAAAACTTGGCACACTTTTCTGTTGAATGCCTTTATTGCTTAAATTTTGTGTTACATCAATTCTAAGCATATAATTCTACCTATAGTACTATAAAAACATCTAAATGTTCATAATTGTTAAATTGTTAAAACAAATTTACTTTTGAAAATTTATGTGTTATTGTGAAAGTAGGGATTGCTTGTAAAGGACAAATAGTATTGTATGTTAAATAGATTTGCCGAGGGAAAATGTGCTTTTACTTTAGCGGAGGTATTAATTACCCTAGGTGTGATTGGTATAGTTTCTGCAATGACTATACCAACATTAATTCAGAAGTATCAAGAGAAAGAACTTGTTTCAAGGTGGATAAGAGTTTATTCTTTATTGACTCAGGCATACCAGAGTATTCAATACGAATATGGTGATTATAGCAAATGGCAAAGTGATAGTTCTGAAGATATTTATAACAAATTTAAAGAAAAACTGAAACTTTCTGCGGATTGTCCTAAAGGGGAGAACAATACTTCTTGTTTTCCAGTGGATGTAAAATATTCTGACTTGAGTGGAACAATATTTTCTTCAACGCCTATTTTGGCAAATTTGGGGCAGTATCCTGCTATAAGACTCGTTACGGGTGAATCAATTTTGTTTTATAATCCTTCAACTTTAGTTGATATCCTAGTTGATTTGAATGGTAATAGCGGTCCTAACAAAATGGGTGTTGATTTATTTTATTTTTCTTTAGGTAAAGAAATTAAAAAAAGTGAAATAGTCGATGGTGAAACAGTTACTGTGGTTGTCGGCGTTTCTGATACACAAAGAGTTCGCCCAAGTGCTCATTATGACTGGGTTGATAATTATACCTTATGTGATCCAAACGCTCAAAGTGCTATTTGGACAAAGGGTGCTTCTTGCGGTTTTTGGATTCAAAGATATCGAAATATGGATTATTTAAAGCTTACGTCACCTGAAATTTCTGCAAGATGGGGAACCCATTTGTGGGATAATTAATATTTAAAAATAGTTTGTTCTCTGTCAGGACCTACGCTTACTATTGAGATTGGTGCACCTATGAGTTCTTCAAGTCTTGACAAATATTTGCGGCAGTTTTCCGGCAAATCTTCGTATTTGCGAACACCTGTTACATCACTATTCCAGCCTCGGTGTGTTTCATACACCGGTTCTAAATATTTATGCATAAACACATCAGTCGGGTAATTTTTATAAATCTTCCCGTCACGTTTATCACGGTATGCGTAACAAACTTTTATTTCATCAAATGTATCAAACACGTCAACTTTAGTTAATGCAACTGATGTCACGCCCCCTACCAAAACTGCATAGCGCATAGTTACAGCATCAAACCAGCCGCAGCGTCTTGGTCGTCCTGTTGTTACACCGAATTCGTGGCCGATTGTTTGGATTTTTTTACCTATTTCATTATCAAGTTCAGTTACAAAAGGCCCTTCTCCAACTCTTGTTACATAGGCTTTTGCAACACCTATAACTTCATCAATCATTTTGGGTCCAAATCCTGAGCCCGTACATGCCCCACCACTTATAGGGTTTGAGCTTGTTACGAACGGATATGTTCCATAATCAACATCAAGCATTACACCTTGTGCACCTTCAAAAAGAACTGATTTGCCTTCAGTTTTTACCTTTTCAAGATTTTCTTGCCATTCAAACCAAACGTAAGGCTTGAAAATTTCAGCATATTTTCTGCATAAATCAAGAACTTTTTCTTTTGAATATGGTTCAAGGCCGTAAACTTCCTTTAATTGTTTGTTTTTTAGTGGAAGAATGATATCAAGTTTTTCATTCAAGGTTTCTTCATTATATAAATCTTGAATTTTTAAGCCAATTCTTGCCATTTTATCCGTATATGTAGGTCCTATTCCTTTTTTTGTTGTGCCGATTTTGCCTTTTGAAGCGTTATCTTCACTGTAACCGTCAACTTCTGTAT
>CALVAZ010000113.1 GCA_944325675.1 Candidatus Gastranaerophilales bacterium | reverse complement strand
ATTTAAAAGTATTATTTGAAAATTTATGCTGTTCGGTATGCAAAACAGGATTTGACGAAAACAGCATTAGTATAAAACGCTCCGAAAACGGGCTTTTAGTTGTACAGCTTGTCTGTTCAAATTGCGGGAAAAGTTTTGGTGCCGCATTTGTGGGATTTTCAGGACTTGAAGTAAAGGAGCCCTTAAAGGTAGTAGAAGGTCCTGATCCGATAAGCTATGACGACGTAATTGACGCACACAGATTTATACAAAATCTAGATGAGCATTGGCAGGATTATTTACCCAAAAATAAAGCCTAAAATAAAATTCCGGCAATCGCAGCAGACATATAACATGTCAAGGTACCGCAAATAAGTGCGCGAACCCCGAGTCTTGCAAGGTTTTTTCTCTGGTTAGGCGCCAATTCACCAATACCGCCCAACTGGATTGCGATAGAGCCGAAATTACCGAAACTGCAAAGCGCGAAACTTGCTATCAAAAAGCTTTTTTCAGAAAGTGCCTGAGGAAGATGAGTCAAATCAACATAAGCAACCATCTCGTTGAGAACCAATTTCGTTCCCATAAGGCTTCCGACCGTAGTGGCTTCACTCAAAGGAACCCCCATCAAAAATGCAAATATCGCAAAGATTTCGCCTAAAATCATCTTCAAAGAAAGGTGAGCAAAATCAAGCCCCAAGAAGCTGTTAACATGCAAATATTTGACGATAAACACTCCCACGCCGCCAAGAACCCAATCAATCATAGCAACAAGTGCAATCAATGCCAAAATCATGGCGGTAACGTTAATTGCAACCTTCATACCCTCAGACGCCCCCGCTGATATCGCATCAAAAACATTAGCGTGGGTACGTTTTCTCTTGCTGAAGGTAACCTTGAAATTTTCGCTTGTCTCAGGTGTGTTAACCTCAGGGTAAACGATTTTTGAAATAACAAGCGCGCCGGGTGCCGCCATTATAGACGATGCCAAAATATACGGAGCAGGAATTCCCATTCCGATATACAAAGGCATTGTAGCCCCGGAAATACAAGCCATACTTCCCGCCATAGATGCCAAAAGCTCAGAGCGTGTAAGTTTTGCCAAATAAGGCTTAATCATAATCTGTGCAACAATTTGTCCGACAAAAGCGCTTGCAACGTTTGACAGTGCTTCTGCACCCGATACGGACATCAATTTATTCATACCCTTACCCAAAACAGCAACAACCCTCTGCATTATGCCGTAATAGTAAAGCATATTAACCAAAATCATCATAAAGATTATTGAGCTTATCAATTGCAAAGCAAAAATCTGGCCGCCGTTTGCAAGCTCCCACTTGCCGTCCATAAGACCGCCAAACACAAACTGGCCGCCCTCTTTTGCAAATTCCAGAATTTTCTGGATGAATAATCCGATTGCTAAAAATAATTTTCTGCCAAAAGGTACCTTGAAAACAAATACCGCAAGCAATATCTGTAAAACAAACCCCGTTACAACAGTCTTATAATTAATAGCCTTGCGGTTATTTGACATTAAATATGCAATAGCAAAAATAAATATTATCCCAAAAATTCCAAAAAATCTGTCCATCTTAACCCTTAATAAACTACTTCACAAAGATATTATACGAAAAACAAGGCGCATAATACACGCCTTGTTTTTTAAATGTGATAAAAGTTAATCTTTTACGCTTGAACAGTTTTAGGCTTGTTCGCGATGTCGTCAAACATTTCCCTATCAAAACCGAGTTTATCTGTATATTCAAAAATAGGTCCTTGTCTGTCAGGTTGTGCCCAGCTAAAATCGATTTCCAAATCATTTTGTACCATCTTCTTATAGTCTTCAGGTCTTTCGTAGTACATCTTAAGAGCATCAACGAGCTTGTTATAGAAAGATTCTTCAGAAATATAAGGCGCAACAAACCCTGTAACCCCGTCTGTTACGGTATCATGGAAACCGCCTGTATCAGTAACGATTACCGGAGTACCTTTTGCAAAACATTCACCCTGTGTCAATCCACACGGCTCATAAGTCGAAGGTGCACAGAAGAATGTACTTGCCGACATTATGGCAGGGTTTGGCATACTACCTTTTAAAGCAATTACATGGTCTAAACGTGCTTTGTTTGAACCGTAATCAGGATTTTTCAAGTCATCCAAATGCTGCAATTCCTCAGCACTTTCAGAAGGTCCGCCCACTAAGAAGTATGGCATCGGTTTTCCAGGGAACACATTTTCCCAATTATCAAAAAGTCTGAATATTGCACCCTTCATTATGCTCAAACCTTTTTGAGAGGTTAATCTGTGGGCAAAAGATATCAATGGAGCATTCATAAAATCCTCTTCTGATATGTTCATATTGCCAACACCAGGTCTTACGATTTCAGGGGCATTACTGTAGTTCTTATTAATTAGCACAGGCTTTATAAATGCTTGATAAAATTTTCTCTTGTTGACTTCTCGCAATTCCATTACTTTGTCAATGCCGGTATTTTCATCATATTTCTCCAATATTAAACCATTTACGTAATTTTTCGCGGCAATTTTACTCATACAAACTTTATCTTTGTCTAAGCCATTAATAATACCTGAGATTGTATCAGTATATTGTCTTCTTTGCAAAAGCGGATAAAGAATACCTGATTGGTTCGGGTCATTGATAACCTCTGTTGTATAATTTTTAGAAACTGGTACAAACCAATCTGATAATGCAACACCGTTAAACAAGTGATTGAAATGTTTATCTGCCGTTTTACGTTTCATAAGAATTGTATTGCACAAATCATCGTTCATAATACCGCTGTGTGCATTTTCGGCTACTGCTATTGCATAACTGTCATACAGAGTATTGATTATGTTTTCTGTAACCCTATTTTTACTCAATAAATTACCCGGTCCGTCATTTGACTTGCCTTGACAACCGAGGTTGTGGCCAATCGTAAGAACAGGCATATCCTTGAGCGCACTGTAAGTATTTTGAGGAATTTCATTGTAATTGTATTCCATAGGCGCTCTATAACGCAACAATCCTGCCATTGAACCTGCATGCCAATCGTTCAAAATCATTGAATTTGGAGCCTTTAAACTATCAAAAGCAGCTTGATCATATATTTCCATATCGGAAACACCGCTCATTTTATCTTCGCCGCTGTTTAAAGCCTGATTTACTTTGAGTTTGGCAAGCTTGTAAACAGCCTTTGTGAATAATGCAAATCTTTCTGTTTCTTCTGCATTAGTTGTAGAATCATATATATTTTCGTTAAAGTAGTTTTCACTCTTAACAAATATCAATTTTTTATTTGCCCCATCTGCACCTTCAACCGGTTCTGAATACATATAATATTCTATTTTTTCAGGTTTTGTTTGACCGTTTCTGAACACGTGTGTTGTAGTTGATGCAAGTTTCGTCAATTCGAATTTTTTGCCATTTGACTTATATAAATACTTATGATTAGGAAGCTTCCTAAATTCAGATTGATTTTTCTTCAAATACATAGGTATAAAGGTCGGCATATCAATTCCGAGTTTTGTAAAGTTGTTTTGTAAATCAACCGGAACCACACCCAAACCGCCTGTTTTAATAGGGTCATATTCAGCAGTTAAAGACCAAGTAGCGGTTAATTGAGGATATAGTTCTTTGTAATTTTTAATATCATTTACAGTATTAACCGCACTCCTGTTAAGACGTTTAACTGCTGCATCTCTTACGGATGAAAGCACCTCATCTGTTCTGGTCAAGTCAATTTTCTTAGCATAGTTAAGCACCTGCAGCAAGTTCAAATCATAATGTCTGACCGTATACATCTGCATAATAGGATTCAAACCCATTTCAGTTGCTTTCAAAGCCTCATCTGCTCTGCGATAGGCGTCATTAATTCTCCCATCCATAGAGTTAGCAATGTTTCTTGCATCATACGCAGCACGTTCTGCAGAATCAGCTTTTGAGCTTACTCCTGCTGCCATTCTGAAGGCATCTTCAGCTTTACTGCTTGCATTTTTACCTGAGTCCAAAATATTTGATGCTGTATTTGCCGCATCTGTAATTTCATCATCAGTGTAACCTTGTGATTTTAATTTATCACGATTATTTTTTATAAATTCACCAACACCAAGACCTGTACCTATACCAAGCAAAATAGTTGTTAAATTCGTTTTTCTTGAAAGTAAATCCTCGGTCGGTTTTTTAGTTTTATTAAGGGCAACCTCCACAGCCTTAGAAATCTTTTCATCAATATTTAGCTTGCCTGCCATATCAGAAACCGCATCACGCATAGTGTTAAGGGCCTTTGCATTTGCCTTGTGAGCTGCAAAATAAGTTGCCGGAATGCCCAAAATTGACACGGCAAGAGCTGTTACACCACCATACTCCTTCAAAAAAGACTTTTTAGGCTCATTTTCTTTTTGAAAAGTATCCTTAACGGGTTGGCTTTCTCTTATTTGCGGGGTATCAACACCATCCGCTTGAGTTATACCGCTCTCTAATGTGGCCGGATTTTGTACCACAGGGGGCTCAACTTTAGGCGGAGTAACAAAAGATTGCAAAAGATTGGAATTTTCCGCCTTGAAACTGATTTTTGATATTGGTTGCATGATTTCTCCTTCAACAATAGCTGTTAATGATAGAAGTGATGTAAAAATATTTTTTGTCAGTAAAAACAAAACAAATAAACAATTTGTTACAAAACACTAAAAGTAACCATTATATAGCACAAAAAAAGAAATCATGTCAATTAGCCAAGATAAAACTCTTGAAAATTAAAATAAATCTCTAATTTCTATGATCTAGCAAATAAAATAAGTATTCTGCATATTCTACTATAACTTCAGAAAAACATTCAGTATCCTCAACAGAAGAACATCCGTCCATTTTATTAATGAGTTCTGATAGCTTGTTATAACTCCGCGGATATTTTTGATATAATGCTACAACATAATCCGTAGTATCTATACTTGCATCAAGGATAATCGGAATTAACGACAACCCACACAAAGCTAATTCTTCATTCAAATTCCTTTCATATACAAACTTAAGATATTTAATTGAATCTGCTAAATTAGATTCCATACCATCAAAAAGATATGCATAAAATGCTAAAACACTTACTTGTTGATATAAATCTTCTGGAACATCATATCTCACTAAAAATGGCTGTAAGTATTTATAAAACATTGAAAAATTACTTTGATTCAGGGCAAAATCAGCATAACTCCTAAATTGTTGCTTATCCGCATTTTCTACAAGAAATTCAGTCCACTTTAAATTTTTACCATTGGTAATTTTTTCAACATTAATTTTATCAATGAAATAATGATTTGGGAGAGCAAAATTAATATTTTGCGCAGCAGATGGGTCAAATTGCGAAGTTATTATACCAACCAAATGACCTTTACTGTTGAGTAGTGCTCCACCACTCGAACCAGAAGAAATTGGAGCCGAAAACTGTATATAATCTTTGTTGTACTGATTTATCATACCATCTGTGAATACAAACTGGATACCTTGAGGATTCGAAATCACGTATACTTTTTCACCTATTTTTAACTGTTTTGCGTTTTCAGGCAAAATAGGCTTAAATTTTCGTTTAGTATCTAATGTTAAAATAGCAACATCTGTTAAAGGATTAATATATCTAAAACCATTAACATAATAAATCGAACCATCTTCCAATTTTATAAAAATATAATCCGCGTTAGCTATAACATGGAAACAAGTAACAAACGTTCCATCCTCTTTCAGAAGCACGCCACTCCCCGAACTATCCTGCGTTTGAACATATACTACAGAATTAACATTATCATTATACAAAGAAGTTGGAAGATAATCACTGTAAATAACTTCCGAAGAAAACACTATATTTTGTTGCAATAAAAGAACTACAATACTTAAAAAAACAAAAATCTTCTTCATCAATTTAGCTCCAATTAATACAAATGTATTATAAACCAATAAAAACAATTGTAAATCATCCCATTGGTACATTTTTTCATAATATATCGTTAAAAAATTTATATGAAGCCCAAAATTTATAAACTTCACCAAGAATTATAAGTTAACATCTTACATTTACAGAATATATGAATTTTAATATCATTATATCCACAATTCAAGCACTGAGCATCTATACTCCATGAACATACTCTCCACTTGCACTATATCCATACTGAATATTTCCAGCATGTACCGACAAAATAAGAAATACAAAAACTGTGAACAAGGGAATTATTACCCACGTAAGTAACGCCATAACATCTGATCACAAAATAAAAAAGACAAATTGAACCATAAAATACCAATTCGAACAACAATAAATTATAAAAAATGTCTACAATAAATTCTAGTACTGATAACCGAAACCTCTAGAATTAACAGAGCGTTGAAAACTATTATTATACGCTGAGCCATATTGATTATAGGGATTTACTGTTCCTGCTTTTCCAGTATAAGGATTATAGTTACCCTTTGTAGAATAATTATCTAATCTTGTATAATTTGGAGAAGAACGGTAGTACCCATTGACGTATGTACCATCACTTCTAGTATATCCTCGTACGTACGTGTCTGCAAAAACCTGATTGGCAAATATTGCTACTATTAACATCAAAAACAAAAATTTGAACTTCATTTACATATCCTCATATGACATTGGTAAAAATATTAGTGAAATAACAATATTCATGCGTATACCCAAATAATTTTATTTTTAAACAGAAATATTAAGAAATGGTAATAATTTATAAAAAATATTCAAAAACATAATTTTATATACACAAGCAAATAAATACTAAACATACAAAATAAGAAAAAGGCTTTAACCTGTCCCTTATTTTGCGCTTGGCGCGATTGTCTTGACCTGCTCGCGTTAAACGTGTCTTCGGTTGAGTATTCCAAAACTTTGTTTTTCCATACTCAAGCCTCCGCACTCTGCTCGCAGGTCG
>CALVAZ010000112.1 GCA_944325675.1 Candidatus Gastranaerophilales bacterium | reverse complement strand
GATTTATCGTTTTAAACATAATCTTTGTATCACCAAAAATTGAAGGTCTGAAAGATGAATTATAATCATTCACAAGTGCCATATCAAACCCTGAAAGAGTTTTGTCTGACATATTAGAAATGGTTATAGAAAGCGTGATTGTATTCATTTCACCAAAAGGATCCTCCTCATGTTTGACATTGGTAATCAATATGTCTAACCCGGGGTATAATAGTTCTTCCTGCTTCAATGCTTCGGCTTTATAGACAGGCAAAGGGACTTTAGAATTTATTTTAACCTTAATTTCATCACCTGGAGCGATTAAAACATCCTTACCTTTTCTGATTAGAGCCATACCCAAACCGACAGCACCACCCAACGCAGCACCGCCTGCTATTGTATAACCTTGCGATAAAATAGCAGCTTCTAACCCCAGCCAATTGAGCGCCAAAAATCCCCCGACAACACCGCCTGCTGCGGTATAGCCTAAGTCTTGGGCAATTATTTTGGAAGTTTCAGTAATCGGATGTAATTTTGTTGACATCTTACCATCAATTGGGATTTCTCTGCCATCAGGAGTTACCAGATAATCAAAAGAAAGTTCTATCCAAGCCTGTTTCCCCATATTTCCGGCTTCACCCGTTTGAGAAATTTTCCCATGAGCTATAGTACCTTTTGGAATAATAACCCCTTCATCTCCATAAACATCCGATGTAACTTGAGCGAAAAACTCATCGCCCTCCATTGAATACGATGTATCCAAAACCTGTGACACAGTCATATTAATTATATCTTTTCTGTCAAGATGTTCAATTTTCCCTGTAAAAAGCTCATCTTGAAGCTGTTTATATTCATCAGTTTCTTCAATATGTCCCTGCAATGGTTCAGCTGCCAAAACCACTGTATTGAACATAAAAACTATTGATATGACTAATGCAAAAATCTTTTTCATAACAGTATTATATACTGATTTAAAAAAATATCAAAGTTCATTTTTTTGTAATCTCAAGATCATTGTTGAAGTGCCAACACCACCTTTTTCAACATGCATACAACCCTCGCCACCATAATACAGCTTTGAACCATCAAATCTTAACATAAACGAAAACAGATCATAACCCCATTTATTAGGCCCTTTCACCCCATTAACATCAACAGCAAGTATGTTTATTGTAGATGCATATGGAAACATTATTGTTCCATCTGTTGCAACATACACGGTGCGATCATTTAATATTGCTTCTTTACGAAAAAAAGTACATCCTCTTGAAGCATATTCACCATAATCTTCATATCCTTCAGGCACTTCCGCATCCGGATTATTTGCATTTGCAACTGTATCCATTCCTTCATATTCAGGTATACAGCCATCTGCATATGCTTTTCCTGCACACACTCTTGAAATTTTTATTTTAGAAAAAAATTTCTCGCGAAGAAGCGTACAAGCAGCATCATCATGGACATAGATATTATTAGTTTGATAATAACATTGCGGTATATAACCAAGCTCACCTACCGTAGATAGTAACGCTTGATTAATTAGTGCATAAGTTTTTTTAAATTGATTATTTAGAGCTTTTTGCTGATAATTCTTAACCATTGTAGGTATAGTCAACGCAGCAACAATGCCTATTATACCTAAAGTTATAAGAACTTCTGCTAATGTAAAACCTTTTCCTCTTTTTAAACCATGTTTAATTGTGCAAATGCAACGGCTGCGTAGGCTTAGAGGAGTCGCCCCCCGTTTGTTATCACCGATATTTTCATGCCATCCCTCCTGTTACAGGACAATTATAGCAAATTTTTTATTAACTTGCAAATTTGTTGACTTATTTTTCCATGACATATTATAATTTATACTATGAAAAAACGTTGGTATGACTTAGACGTAACAGTTAGTAAAGCAATCAGTATGCTGGAAAAGGCTGAAGAAGCCCTTCAGGTTCGTTGTGCTGAATACGTTATTGACCGGTTGAAAGACATTGATTTTGATATTCCAATGTCACTGGATGATCAATACAACTATATTTTAAGACGCTGGTATGACAAGAATATTAAAGTATCACACGCAATGGAGTATTTAAAAAATTGTCCTGTGGAAATTCGTAAACAGCTGGCTTTGGACATAATTGATTATTTAAAACAGGTATAGTAATGGCCGATGACATCAACAAAAAAATAATTAATCTTTTTAACAAGCATAGTAAATCCATCCCAACCGATGAAAAAATCAAATACTATGCGGGATTCAATTACGTAAAAATAAATAAAGACACCAACGGGAAGAAGTTCAATTCAGAACACCTTAAAAAATATGCTGAAAAATGCCATTACATCGTAAGAGTGATGAGAGAATTTGACGGCGAAACTTATCTTTACAATTATGAAGTTCCGAACAAGGATTTGTTTAAGTTTATGAAATCCTTTGAAGAGAATACTCTTGACGGGACAATAATAGAAATAGACAAATACTTTCCGGAAGATTTAGCCTAAATGAATTGTTTTTTTAGAAAATATCACGAAGCACTGTTCAATTGTACAAAACCTTATCAATACGTAGGCGGAGAATTTTTGTCATACAACAAGGATTTTAATTCTGCCAAAGTAAAATTTGCATTTGCGTTTCCCGATAAATATGAAATAGGCATAAGTAACCTCGGGGTAAGAGTTTTATATGACATGATAAACCGTCAACCCAATTACATGTGTGACAGAGTTTATGCACCGGAACCTGATTTCAAGCCGGATGTTTTGTACGGATTAGAAAGCAAGCAGGAAATAAATAAATTTGATGCCGTAGGATTTTCACTCCAATATGAGATGTCATATCCAACAGTTTTGAAAATGCTTGAGATGGCACAAATACCCTACAAAAATTGCGAAAGAACTGATAATGACCCCATAATTATCGCAGGCGGGCCTTGCGCTTATAACCCGCTGCCAATGGCCGAATTTATTGATGTTTTTATGATAGGTGACGGAGAAGACAGCATTGTAGAAGTTTGCGAAATTCTTGAACGTACAAAAGGTATGCCCCGAAAAGAACGGATAAAAGCACTTGTCGAAGGTGAAAATTCCGGACGCTGGTCTAGTCTTGTTGGCGGAAGAGTTAAAAAGAGGATTGCACAGCTTGATTATGAAAGGGCTCTAAAATCGTATCCAATTCCATTTTCCTCATCGGTTCATGATAGAGCGATTGTAGAAATAAGACGCGGATGCGGACGTATGTGCCGTTTTTGCCAGCCGGGACACGTAACGCTGCCTATAAGGGAAAGAAGTGCCGAAGATATTATAAAAATTGCAAAAGAACTCGTTCAAAATACGGGATACGATGAATATTCACTTCTGTCGCTATCCTCAAACGATTACGCCAATATCAATGAAGTTATCAAAGAGCTTGCGATAGATTTTAATGAAAAAAAAGTATCCGTATCCCTGCCGAGTCAAAGGATTGACGGATTTAACCTGGAGCTTGCAAACCTTGTTCAAAGTGTCAGAAAATCCACCATGACGCTTGCCCCTGAAGCCGGAAGCCAAAGGCTTAGAGATGTAATAAAGAAAAATATTACCGAAGAACAAATTCTTGATGCTGTTTTAACCCTATATAAAAACGGCTGGTCTAAAGTTAAATTTTACTTTATTTGCGGACTTCCGACAGAAACTCTTGAAGATATGGATGAGATGGCGGAACTTTTGAGTAAAATAAAATACCGCTGTAAACAAATAAAAAAAGAAAATAATTTAAAACACGGTATGGATATAACCTGTACGCTTTCGATATTTGTTCCCAAACCGTTTACACCGTTTCAGTGGTGTCCGCAGATGAATTTAGACAAAGTTACGGCACATATTCATTACTTAAAAGATAAAATTTCACATCTAAAAGGTGTTAAAGTCAATTATCATGAAAAATTTGTTTCCCAAATTGAGGCAGTGTTAACAAGAGGAGACACACACCTTTGCAAATATATTGAAGCACTATACCAAAAAGGTTGCTACCTTGATGCTTGGGGAGAATATTTTGACAAAAACATTTGGCAAAATACCGCAAAAGAACTGGATATCTCTTTAAATGAACTGGCCGAAAAAACTTATAATATTGAAGAAGAACTGCCTTGGGATTTCATAGACACAGGCTTAGGTAAAAAATGGTTAATTAGTGAATATCAAAAAGCAATGGAAGTTAACGCAAATTCGCCCCATATAGTTCCGACCTGTGAAAAACAGTGCGTAAATTGCGGAGTTTGTTCAAATTTCAAGACACATAAAGTCATGGCAAAACCCTTCAAGGCAAGTGAAAAAGCTCAAAAATTATCGCAAATACCCCACATTGACCCGGCAAACGCACATCAGCAAATAAGAGAAACTTATAAATACAGAATAAAACTGACAAAAACAGGTATATTGAAGTATTTTTCACACCTTGACTGGCAAAATACATTCTTTAAAGCACTATCCAGAAGCGGTTTAAATATAGCGTATTCTTTGGGCTACAACCCTTCTATGAAAGTTTCCATGGGTGTTGCCCTTCCGCTTTTTGCAGAAAGTTTGGGAGAACTTGTTGATATAGAACTTTATGACAATTTAGACCCGAATGATATCCAACTAAAGTTAGAAAAAGTATTGCCAAAAGAGTCAAAAATACTAAGTATTGTAAAACTCGAAAAAGGGTCAAAATCAATTGATAATACTGTATGTTGGGCAGAATATAAAATAGAAATTTTAGATCCGGCTATTTACGATTTTCAAAAATTGGTATATAATACAAACAGAGTTTTATCTTCTGATGAAATTTATATCGAGAAGAAAAACAAAAAAGGTTTAATTAAAAAAACAGACATAAAATCATCAATAAAGTCATATCGATTTGACAATGATAGTCTGTTCACAGTGTTAAAAGCGGGTCAAAATCTTGAAAACGGCATTCCGTCATTGAGAGCTGACGCCTTGATGAACTTGATTGCGGAAGGAATACATTTCAACATAACCAGAACAAGATTTTTTGACGAGAGTTTAAAAGAATTATAAGAAGGATTTTTAATTATGGGAAATTACAAAAACAACAATCGCAACAGACAACAAGTACAAAGCGATATTTCGTCTTCTGAAAAAAAGATTATCATAGCTGAACGTGACAACATCGCAGCTGTTTTAGAAAACAAAAAGGTAACAGACTTTTTTATCCATCGAGGAGATGTCTTATTAGGAGACGTTTATTTAGCAACAGTTGATAATATACTTCCAAGTATCGATGCGGCTTTTGTTAATGTCGGAACTGATAAAATGGGATTTTTACACGCAGAAGATGTTATGGGCAAAGGAACATTGAAAGAAAAACTTAAACCCAAACAAAAGTTAATAGTTCAAGTTGTAAAAGAACCTACAGGACACAAAGGTCCGCGCGTCACAACAGAAATCAGCTTACCGGGAAGATTTTTAGTTCTAATGCCATATGAACCTGGAGTAAGTATAAGCAAAAAAATCGAAAATTCAAAGGAACGTGCACGCTTAAAAGCAATAATGAATCTTATCAAACCGGTAGGTGTTGGCGTAATCATCAGAACCGAAGCTGAAGGCCAGACAGAAGCTGACATTCAAGAGGATTTGGAAATACTTCTTGAAAAATGGAATAACATAATTACATCAGCAGAAAGTTTGACACCGCCTAACTTGATATACCGCGATCAGGATTTGTTATATAGAGTTATCAGAGAAGCCTGCACTGATGATGTTAAGGAAATCGTCGTAGATACGGCCTTTGCACTTAACAGGGTACAAAATATTTTGCAAAACTGGCACATAAACAAAAACGTACAAGTAACTTTATACAAAGGCACCGAACCGCTTTTGATTGCAACTGATATTCACAAAGAAATCAAAGCAGCGTTGAATGTTAAGGTTAATATGCCGTCAGGCGGTTATTTGTTTATCCAGCAAACCGAAGCCTTGACTGTAATAGACGTAAACAGCGGGAAATTCACAAGTTCTGCAACTCAGGATGAAACAATCTTAAAAACAAATATTGAAGCGGTACATGAAATTGCACGCCAATTAAGACTGAGAAACATAGGCGGTATGGTAATAATTGACTTCATCGATATGCTTTCAAGAGCCGATAAACTCGCAATAATGGAAGAATTGGAAATTGCACTTGAACCTGATAAAGCAAAACCGCAAGTAGGTCAACTTTCAGACCTTGGTCTGGTCGAGCTTACACGTCACAGACAAGGACAATCATTATCCGAAATATTCACCAAAAAATGTCCTCATTGCCAAGGCACCGGATATTTTATGAACGAACTCAATTTCTCAACTCCGACTGCAGAGGGTGAATATCGAGCAAAACAGGCTAAAACAAAATTACCGATATCAAATAACTTCAAAAAGAACAAAAACAATAATAAAGTTCAAGAAAATATCACGGAACCGGTGGTTGAACAAACCCAAACAACCGTTCAAATTGAAGTTGAAAATCCTGCTCAAGTGGCACAAAATGAAACAACTAAACGTGATAACAAACGCAAAAATAACAGGAAAAATAACAAGTTTAATAAAAATAAAGAAGTTGTTGAAAACGTAACTCCAACTGCTGAAACTGTTTTAAAACCGAATGAAGAAATTAAACCGGTTGTTGAAATAACGGAATCCACAGCCGAAAATAAGGAAGTAAAAAATACAGAAACACCTGAAGTAGTTGAAGAACCGAAAGAAGAAAAACCAAAAAGAAAAAGAGCAACAACAAGAAAACCACGGGCTAAAAAAAGTGAGGCAAAAGTTGCAGAATAAAAACATTCTTAAAAAATTTATAATTCCGGCTGCAGTGGTTATATTCACTGCACTGCCGGGATATTGTTCACCGGCGATTTCACTAAAACAGACCGCTATCAAGTTCCTGCTTGCAATGGGTGGAGTTGCATTATCTTCTTTTGTCATATTTGCAGGATTATCAATTTATAACAAATTTTTTGTAGAACGTAAAGCTATAAAATTCAACAAAGAAGATTCACTATCCACACCTGAAACAGTTGATGAGGCAGTGCATTTTTTCATTAGAAAAAACAAATTAAGGTAAAATATGAAAAGAGCTTTCGGAGTAATAGAACTTTTAATTTCATTTTTGCTGTTAAGCATAATTATCGCAGGATTTATGCACATGACGTTAATGCAAATGCAAGACGGGCAATTGCAACATACAAAACTTGAAGATGCACAGCAACATGCAAACGAAATGATAGATGACATAGAAAATATCCGTCAAAAACATCTCGAATACAACGATAATCTACTTGGAGAATAAATCTTCACTGTTTTTTAAATTTCTCATGGATTATATCAAAAATTTCGTACATAAATTGATTGTATGGAACGGGGATGTTATGTTTTTTACCAAATTCAATCATCGTACCTGCAAACATATCAACCTCAGTCTTTCTGCCTGCCAAGACATCTTGATACATCGAAGTTTTGCCGTCAGGTATCATCTTGGAAACAGCACTAAAAGCTTCCTCAATCATTTTATCCGTATTTTTAACCCCTTCTGCCTTCGCAACCATTTGAACTTCTTGCATTAATTTTTTAGCAAAATCAAGAAATTTTTTATTGGAATTCATTTCGCCAAATGTCATTCCCAAAATTGCTGATGGCTGGTTTGTACTAACATTCATCATATACTTTAACCAGAGCGCATGTACCATATCTTCAGGAATTTCATAATCAATACCAACAACATCAAAATACTTTTTTAATCTTATTTCGTTTGTTTTATCAGAATTTTTTGAACCGAAAACTATCTTACCAACCCCGTCTTGAGTTATATAACGGCCGTCACGCATAGCACTGTGACCAATAAAATACGCAAGCAATAATTTATCCCAACCATATTCCTTTGCAACAAGACTTTCTGATGTAACTCCATTTAACAGCGAAATAATTATCGTATCATCAGCAATGAAATTTTTGATATTTTTTATAGCATCACATAAACCATCGTACTTTGTTGCTACGATAATCAAATCCGCTTTAAAGTTATCCGTATTTTGGGGCAAAACATAATTCAAGCGGAGTTCACGCCCATTAAATACTATGGGAGATTTTGAATAGCGCTCAAAGCGCTCATGATTGACAAGAATTCTCAATTTATCGGGACTGAATTTATTAATTTTGTCGGCATAAATACTTCCTACAGCGCCAAGACCGCAAATCAAAACATTTTCTATCTCTCTCATAACGCAATTATCATAGCATAAATACATAATATATGTTACAACCACCTTTCGAAGTGAATAACCGCGCCGTTGTCCTTAGGCGCGGTGAACGATTGCAAATTTTACACCCCTCACCCTACCCCTCTCCCACAAGGGGCGAGGGAATATGGTGAAAAATTTGCAACGGCACGTATGTGCGCCCTGAAATGGCTTGAGTAATCCTTCGGATTGCAAGTTAAAAGCGTGTTTTTCTTTTTCGGTTCACTTTTTCTTTTTGCATCGCAACAAAAAGAAAAAGTGAACATGGGCTCTATAACATATATTATGTTAACTTTTATTCACAATGCACACATTTTATGCAATTGAGACAGAAAAAAATACTTTATATAGACATAGTAGTGTAGATTATTTTAGTGTGGGAAATGGGAATTGACGTCAGAAAACCGCTTGGTGTGAGCGGAATCAATTCAAATTTAGGAATATTTTCATCTCGTGTAGGATTTGGAAATAATTTAAACGGAGACAGATTTGAATCAACCTCCGTCAATCGCTTTATTTCAGAAGACTACATACAAAATGCAATTATGACAAATCCACAAATCAAAACAATTCTTAAAGAAATGAATGCGCCTGTAAAATTAAATCTAAAAGAATTGCAAGACCTTTCAGAAAACCACGCAAAAGAAACCCAAAAAATAGCCGCAGGAATAATATCTAACCTGCCAAAAGCACTAAAAGAACACGTTGACGTTAAAGCCGTCAAAGATGCGGCATATTTACACGACTTGGGAAAAGTTTTGATTCCTAAAGAAATCCTTAATAAGAACGGGAAACTTGATGATGCAGAAAAAGAAATTATGCATAGACACTCTGAATTAGGCTATGAATTATTGAAAAACAGCGGTTTAGACTACAAAACTCTTAATTTGATTAAATACCACCATCAAAATACAAGCCAAACAGGCTACCCGAAAGTAGCAAAAGACTTCTTTGCTGATTTAAACTTACAAATTGTTTCAGCAGCAGATAAATACTCTGCACTCCTTGAATCCAGAGTCTACAAAGCACCAATGGCCAAAGAACAGGCACTGGCCTTGATATATAGAGATGTTGCAAAAGGTAACTTACACCCGTTTGTATTTAAAGCATTGAAAGACTACGCTGAAAGTTCTATCAATCAACATACTTTAGTATAATTTCAAAATTACCATAAATTTGAGATTAATTGAGTATAAATTTGTTTATAGTATAATCTAAGAATGAGTTTTGATAATACTATTGATAACTTATTATCCCCAATAGCCGATAAAATTTCCGGTATAATATTTTACTCCGTTAACATCAATGGAGTAAAAGTGGAGCTTTTGGTTGCACTTTTAATGTTTGCCGCATTATATTTCACGATAAGAACAAGATTTATCGGGATATGGGGATTTAAACACGGTCTGAATTTAATTTTAAACAAATATAAACACGAAGATATAGTTAAGCGTAAGAAAAAAGGTGAAGTTTCATCTTTTCAGGCCCTCACCGCAACGATTTCAGCATCAGCAGGCATCGGTAATGTTGCGGGCTCTGCTGCCGCAGTATCAATCGGCGGCCCCGGAGTTATTTTTTGGATGGTAATAGCCGGATTTTTCTCAATGGCATTGAAGTTTGCTGAGGTGCTTTTGGGAATAAAATTTAGAAAGGTAAATAAAGACGGAACAGTCGCCGGTGGGCCGATGTACTATATTTTAGGCGGGTTAAAAGCGCCTTGGATAAAGCCATTTGCACCTTACCTATCCAAAATTTACGCACTATGTTGTATTTTTGCAATGATAGGCGGCTGGAATTTATTTCAAATAAATGCAATGACAACACAAATAACTGAAGTTACAGGAGGCGAAAACAGCTTTTTCTACGGACAAAGCTGGCTTTTGGGGCTTATTGTTGCCATAATAACTTACGTTACAATAATTGGTGGAATTAAGGCAATAGGCAAATTCACATCAAAAGTTACACCTCTAATGTGTACTTTGTACGTGTTTTCAGCCTTTGTAATTTGTCTTATGCACATAGGCCATATCCCCCACACAATACATTTAATTATTAAGGAAGCTTTTAAACCTCAAGCCTTAACAGGCGGAATGTTTGCTTGTATGCTCTGGGGATTTAGAAGGGCAATGTTTGCAAATGAAGCCGGACTTGGCACTGCACCTATTGCATTTTCTGCAGTCAAAACAAGCAAACCTGTTGCGCAAGCCTTCATTGCAATGTTACAACCTTTTGTCGATACGGTCATTGTAGGCTCCGCAACCGCATTTGTAATTGTTGTATCAGGAGTATATCAACATTCTAACGGGCTTGCAGGCATTGAGTTGACTTCAAAAGCATTTGAAAGTGTATGTCCGTTCTTCCCGATTTTGTTAACAATTATGGCAAGCTGTTTTGTTTTATCAACAATGCTTTGCGGCTCTTATTACGGGATTAAGAGTTGGAATTTCCTTTTCGGAGATTCAAAGTTAACTACGAGAACTTTTCAAGTTATTTATTGCTTATTTATAATTATCGGTTCTGCTATGAATTTTAAAAGTATCATTAATTTATCCGATGCTTTTACACTATTCTTAGCCGTTCCTAATTTATTTGCAGTATTTTTATTATCGAATGTAATTATGAAGGAATTGAAACGATATTGCCAAAAATATAATATTGGAATAATATTTAACAATAACAAGGAGAGAGATGAAAATGATTATGAAGAAAGAATGTCTAAACATTGTAGAGTCTAAATGCAGAGCATGTAAAGCTTGTGCACTTGCCAAAACTCGCCACAATGTAGTCTTTGCAGATGGAAACCCCGAGACTGCAAGTATTGTATTAATCGGTGAAGCACCCGGCGAAATGGAAGATATGGAAGGAAAACCATTCGTTGGCCGTGCGGGACAATTACTGAACGACTTTTTAACCGAAGCAGGAATTTCAAGAGAAGATGATTTGTATATCGTAAATACAGTAAAATGCAGACCGCCTGAAAATCGTATCCCAACTGACGAAGAAAAGTCAGCTTGTGAAAAATTCTTACATACACAGATTGATATAGTGAAACCGAAAGCAATTGTTTTTTGCGGTGCAACAGCGTTAAAATCTTTCTGGGATGATCAAAAGGTACAGATTTCCAAAATCAGAGGCAACTGGTTTACAGTTAATATCAATGAAAAGGAATATAAAGCTATGGCAATATTCCATCCGTCATATTTGTTGAGAAACCACTCTATGCAGGAAGGGTCTCCGAGACGGTTAATGCAACAAGATCTTATTGAAATCAGAAACACAATTTTATCTGACAGAGTTGTAGCAAATGAAAGCAATATGGTTATAGCATAAATCTTAAATACTTATTTGGTTAAAGGTAATGAGAGGATTTAATACCTCTCATTATTTATATTCAATTTTTTACGCAAATTTTGCTCAAATTTCTCGGTAAAACCTAATTTTTGCTTATCAAATTCAGTCATATTTTTATACATATTTTTCATTAAAATATATATAAAATCATCTGTCGGCGGCATTTTTTTGCCTTGCCAATTAGGATTAAAATACGAATTTAACGCTAATATATTCGGGGTTCTGTATTCTCCAAGCTCGCAACCTATATAAAAATGTCCTTTATTTATTATATTTGTCAAGCCCACAAATTTTTCCATGAATTCAGCTCTTTTGCGTTTGACTTTTTTCTTATAGTAATCAAGCTGCTCGTCAAATTCTGTTTTAGTAAGATTATATTTTGCTAATTCAATTTTTTTGTTGGCAATTAATTCTGTGTTACTTATAAAAATCGGATTTGACCAATAATCAAATGGCACTTCATATTTGTAATACTTAAGATTTTTTTCTTCACATGCCTCTTGCAATTTCCTAAACCCTACTAAATCAATGATAGTATTTACACCATTTTTTGCCAAAAGCTCCAAATATTGAGTATTCCGAGACATCGAAGCGCCCCTGTAGGAACCTTGCCCCAAAGATTGCAAATTAGGGACAAAAACATCTTCAATAGATGTAATATAAGAAGGTAATTTTTTAGAAGAATTATCATCTAATATAAACTGCGGATACATATGATTTCTAATAGCTTCTCTTATTTTTGAACCTTCCCAATTATCCGCAAAATCACCCAAATCTTCCTGCTCAGAGAAATCTTTATGACACTTATCACGCGATGTAAAATTAATTTTTCTTAAATTTAGGATTGCAACTTTCATAAGTATTTTTACAATAAACTTTTTAGATTTTTTGAGGTCCTCTGGTTGTTATATAAACAAACCAAACTTCTACCAATCTTCGGGTATGTCCAATTTTTCTCTTATTGAGTCATCAAATTCTTGAGTAAAATTTAAGTCATTTTTATCTTTTGGGGAAAGTTTATAATAGAATTCTTGCAACAAAACCTTTTCCTCATCATTAGGAACTAATGATTTGTCACCCTGCCATTTTGGATTAAAATATTGATTCATAAGTAGTGCCAAGTTAGTCCTAATACGACCATGGTTACAACATATATAGAACTTACCCTCATTTATAACATTAACCAATTCTTTAAAGTCACGTATAAATTTCAAACCTTTTTCATCAAAATCAGAATCGTCAAAACCTTTCTTACCCCAACTATATTCCTGCATTTTTTCAGCATATTGGTCTCTTGTCAAAAAAACAGGATTTTCTTGGTAATCAGAAAAAATTGGAAAAGCTACATAGTCAAGGCCTTTTTTCTTGCATAACTCGTCATAGTGTTCCAATCCTGCCAAATCAATAACTCTTTTAACCCCTCTAGCTTTTAACTCGTTCATTCTTTTGGGAGTATACAAAAGTGCTTCACCTCTATAACAATCGGCACCAATAGATGTTATCGGCATTGGCAAACGCGTTCTTACATAAGTTTCCCACAAGCTTATTCTCTCAAAATCACTCAGATTTAACTCTCTCTTATCAGAATGCCCTTTCTGATTTTTAGAAGCAGCACCAATAATATCTACCTCAAAAAGGTTATTTCGGAGATTAGGTTTTTCTACAACTTCATCTTCTAAATCATATTTTTTCTGTTTAAAGAGAATCAGATTTGAATTATATAAAGTTACAGGATTAATACGCATATATATATAAACCTCCTAATTATATTTTTTGCTATCTAATTTGCATTATTTTTAGGATTTTCCACAAGCCCAGGTTCAAGCTTCGAACCTGTAAACCATTCTCTAAAAATAAACTGCGCTTTGGGAAGGCAATATGCAAGCAAAAAGCTGCTTAGGCCGATGTTTGCCAAAATAGTCAGAGAGCGTAACCTTAGTGACTTGTTTGCAAATTTTATTATATCCTTGTTCTGTCCGGCTTTTGCAAACATTCTTGGCATAACCCCTTGAGCCTTAGCATTTTGTGCAAATTTTTCAATATTGGATTTGAATTTAACCAATTCTTTCACATCAACATAAGCACGAGGGTCTCTTACACCATTTTCAAGCAATTTAACTTTATCATATTTGCCAGCAAGCTTTGTGAATAGTGCTTTCGGATTATTGTCAATAAAGTCAATTATATCCTTTGCAGAATTTGAAGCCGGTAATTGAAGGCGATTATTCTTTATGTTTACCAGAAATCTCTTATTAACAAACATTTTTGGATCTAAATTTACATCAGTAATCTTATTAAATGCTTTTTCAATCCAGTGTGGAGCAACAAAATTTAAAAACATCATGCCTGACATTTTAAAAGCCAAATCAATAGCTTCATTTTTCTTTCTGGCAGTTATAATTCTACCGGCAGCATAACCGCCGTCTGTAACTGCCATCTTTTGAACAGTTGTGAAATTTGTAAGAACAGAGGTTAACGCACCTTGGAAAGTCGTCATCTTAGATTTTCCGCGGATAAACTGCTCAAAATCCTTTCCGCCGAAAGTAAGACTTGAATAATCTTTGTTTGGGTTTTCCTGTTTATACTTCTCCATTTTCTTAGCAGTGGATGCAAATATTAATTTAGGGATGACAAAACCCATCAATGCAATCGGTATGGCAATAGATGTAATAAATTTTGTGTTCATCAAGCCTTCAAAAAGTTTTTTGTTGTTTTTAACTTTAATTAAATCTTCAACTGCCTCTTTTGCTTCCGGAATATTTGCAAATTTTTTGATATTGTACTCAAAACCTTGGCATAAATCCTCAACAGCTTTACCGGATTTGAGTTTTTTATTGTATTTTTCTTCATCACTTATAAGTTTTAAATTCACATCCGAGTTCAACCCTATATTTCTTACTTTTTTAATAATTTTTGAACCCAGCTTATCGATCAGCGGAATACCGCCTAACCAAACGGCAGACACAGAATATTCATCGATAAACCTTTCTCTCGCTCCAAGCCATGCTATTTTCTTGTTTTCTTTATTCTGATTATAAGTCATAGCAATTTTGGTCGGGACTTCAATACCACAGTCACGAACTATTAACGGGTAAATACTGCTATTATTTCCTATTGCTGATATTAAATTTACTAGTGACATATTTTGTTTAAAACCTCCAATTCGATAAAAAAATAACTTCTCGCTTTTAATCCCCGGGAAGCTATTTTTTATAGAATTGAAACATTTGTAAAAAGCGACACATCAATTCCATAGCCTACCCGAGGGTGCTATGTGAATGATGATGGAGTTTTACAAATACTTTTTTCATTTAAAATTTTCCTTTTGCTAAATGCTAACACAACTAATTTATTTTTTCAATACCTGTCAATGAGTTCAGAAAAAAATCATTATCTAAATCAAACTTCTTATCCTTTAATCCGAAACGATAATCTATCAATTCATCTTCAGAAAGCTGATTAATTGCAGATTTCAACTTCCCCATTGAAGGATTTTTTTCACCTGTTAATTTTTCAACATATTCAGGGTTGTTGAATATAGCTAAAGTTGCCTCTTTTTTGTTTAAAGCAACACTATCAGCAATGTTTTTTTCGGCATCAACAACCTTCTTTTCAGTAAGTGATAAAAATTGCTCAAGTAAACCTGCATTCTTTTTAACACCTAAATTACCGCCATAGTTGTTGGATAAATGATAATTTTCAAGCGACAAAAGAGTTTTGCCATCATTTAAATCATAACTTGTGTTGATAAAAGATTTTGGGCTACCCCAGCTAGCAATATTCTTCAACTGTTCATTCAACTTGCCAAGTTTGCCTGCTCTTTTAGCTTCCATAATCAAAGTTTCCTTCACTGCAGGAATTAAATTTGCCTGAAAGCAAGGTTTATTACACTTTTGATAATTGTAATTTGAGTGAATATTATTACCAATCGAATAATTTGTGCTAACTTTCATTTTATAATTCTCCTTTTAGTGTGTTTAACATCTCTAAAGCATTTTTTTGCTAGTTTTCAAATATATCTTTAAAAATCTTAATCTTATCTTCTTCCAAAGTATGGAACAAGACAGTTTTTTCTTTACTCGTTGCTCCTTTTACAATCTCAATAGAGGTTTTTGGGACTTTTAATTCCTTCGACAAAAACTCAACCAAAGCCTTATTCGCCTTACCGTCAACCGGTTGAGCCGTAATCTTTATTTTTACAACCCCACCTGATACCAAAATCTCATTTTTAGACGAATTAGGTACAATTTTCAAATTTAACAAAAATCCGTTTTTAACCTGCCGCAGCATCATTAATCCTTCTGTATGAAATTATTCAATTTTACTTGAAAAAAGTAAGAAAAATTTGTATCATTATTATACCATGACCGATGTAGAACTTTTTGAAGAAATAAAACAGAAACTTATTGAACAAAACAGAACACAGGAAGATATAGCCTTAATAGAAAAGGCCTATCATTTTGCAAAAAAACTCCATGAAGGTCAATACAGAATATCTGAAGAGCCGTACATAATCCACCCTGTGGAAGTTGCCAAAATACTTGTAGATTTAAAAGTAGACACCCATACGCTGATTGCGGCTTTTTTGCATGATATTTTAGAAGACACCGAAACAAAGCCCGAAGAAATCAAAAATTTATTTGGAGAAGATGTTTTAAACCTTGTACAAGGGGTAACAAAATTAAGCAAGTTAAAATTCAAATCCAAAGAAGAACGCCAAGCCGAAAACTTCAGACGATTATTCATAGCAATGGCAAACGACATAAGAATTATATTCTTAAAACTGGCGGACAGACTCCATAATATGCGAACTCTGAACTTCATGGCCGTAAACAAACAAAAACGAATTGCTCAAGAAACATTGGATATATTTGCACCGCTGGCAAACCGTTTAGGTATGGGGAAAATAAAGGCAGAACTTGAAGATTTGTCTTTAAGGTACCTTGAGACAGACAAATATTTTGAGATAGCGCAACTTGTTTCACAAAAAAAAGCAGAACGTGAACAGACGGTGCAGCTGCTTATAGATAAAATTTCCAAAGACGTAAAAGCCGCAGGAATAAATGCACAGATAACAGGTCGAGCCAAGCACTATTACAGCATATACTGTAAAATGAAACGACAGAACGTGGCTTTCCACGACTTATATGACATTACGGCAGTAAGAGTAATTGTAGATACGGAAAAAGAATGCTACGAAGTATTAGGTCTTATACATTCCCAATTCAAACCAATTCCGGGACGTTTCAAAGATTACATAGCAATGCCAAAAGGGAATTTATACCAATCCTTGCACACATCGGTAATTGGCCCCCGTTCAAAACCGCTTGAAGTCCAGATAAGAACCTGGGAGATGCATGAAATCGCGGAATATGGTGTTGCCGCACACTGGCGATATAAAGAAAAAGGCTCTGAAAAAGCAAACAACGCCTCTGATTTGCAGTTTTCGTGGATGCGGAAGATGGTTGAATACGACAAAGAAATGAAAAATGCCGAGGATTACGTAAATTCAGTGAAGCTGGATTTATTTTCCGATCAGGTATTTGCATTTACACCCGGAGGCGACGTATTGGATTTACCAAAAGATGCCACACCCGTAGATTTTGCATACCGTATTCACAGCGATGTAGGTCATAAAACCATAGGCGCCAAAATTAACGGTCGTATAGCGCAATTAGATACGAAAATAGTTAATGGTGACATTGTCGAGATTCTAACCTCAAAAACCCCTGCTCCAAGACTTGACTGGCTAAATTTTGTAGTAACAAAACAAGCATCTTCCAAAATAAAACAATGGTTCAAAAAAAATAACCGTGAAGAACATATTGAACTTGGCAAATCACATCTTGAACACGAACTCACAAAGGCTTCTTTTGATGAATACATGAAGCAAGGTGAATTCGAAAAAATAGCCAAACAAATGAACTACGTTTCTGCTGACGACTTGTTTGCAGCACTTGGCTACGGAGAAACAACTCTAAACAAGATTATTAACAAACTGCAAAAACCAAAAGAAAAAACTATTGAAGACAAATTTCATACATCAACCAAAAAGAAATCAGAAAAAGATATAGTAGGCCTTGAAGGTTTAATGTATTCATTTGCCAGATGCTGTTCGCCAATTCCCGGTGAACCGATTGTCGGGGTTGTCACAAGATCAAAAGGTGTTACCGTCCACAGGATAGACTGCAAAACCCTTGAATACATAGAACCCGAACGTATGATGGATATTAAGTGGGCAGGCACAAATACCAACAAAACCTACACAACGACCATCCGAGTCGAAACCGCTGACAAACTCGGAATGCTCAAAGATATTATTGCAGCCGTATCCGATAACAATACGAACATAATTACAGCAAACGTCAAATCCAGAAATAATATAGGTATTATAGAAATAGGCTTGGAACTTGATAATATTGAAACTCTCAAAAAAGTCATAAACTGTCTGCAGGCGCTGCCTGATGTATTCAGCGTAAAACGTATTCAAACCTCCGCCCAAACAGCTGCACCTAAAAGACCTAACAACGGGAAACAAAAATTTCAAAAGAAAAAACAAAAATAATTTGTTATTTTACACAAACAGCACTTACAGAACCTGAAAGGCCAAGACTACCAGCATAAGCTATAAGAGCATTAAATCCTCCAAAATCATTGGTAAACGTTGCTATTCTAGTACCAAAATAACAGCTGCCATTATTTAAACATGTACTACTTGAACCTACACGTTGCTCATCTGTAACATAACAATCAACAACAGAACCCAACGATATAGGTGTTTTAGACAGTCTGTCATAATCTAGTTTTCCATCAGGATAAAGATATTGAACAACTTTTTCCATTTCACTTTCACTAGGTAAAGACATTCCCATCTTGCTACAGTGATATTTCGCCGCACTCACGTAATCTTTTGTCCATTCAGAATAACTACCATTAAGTGGTGAAGGATACATACTCCCCTCTAAAGAACGGTATGTATCTTCGTCGCCAAACTCTGAAATTGGGTCAGGCGTAAATGCCGTTGTCAAACATAAATTATTGACATAGTAGTCACAGCCACTGATTATACTGACACCATTAAAAGCTCTCAAATCTTTTGAAAATGTATTTGGCTTGTTATAGCCGTCTACATCATAAACCATGGCTAAACATCCAGTTGTATTTATTTGATTGGAATATGGATCTTGGGTTCTACAATTTTTATCGTATGCCATTATTGCGTTTACGCCGTTAGCAAACATAACCCCAACCAACTCTGTTTCATACTCACTTTTTCCAAAATTTTGGCTCGTAGTTAATTCTGTTGTATTTACTTCGGCATTATCTGCACCCCAATAAAATTTCTCAGCAAAACAGTTTGTTAAATCATTACTATCACATGTTTTGATTATTTTTATATGTTTTGATAGTTCTGAAACAAAATCCCTCGTTGTATTATAACCTATTAAAGTCATCTCTGAATTCATCACTTTTGTAGCCTCAGATATTTTTCGTTCAAAAACTTCGGCTGCAGTATCCCAAGCTCTATTTTTATAGTTTTGATACAACGTAGGAATTGTCAATGCAGCAACTATACCAATTATTGTCAAAGTAATTAAAACTTCGGCAAGAGTGAATGCCCGAAAAAATTTATATTTAGCAACTATAAAAATACTTCCCCTTGTTTTCTTAATTAACATAATCCACCATCCTTGCACGAGTTTATTATATCAATTTTTCAAAACTAATGCAAGCATTAACATATTTAACTTACTTGCAAAAATACAAAACCCTGATAACATAGTAATTATGGGGAATATTTTATTTATATCAGACAGATTGGAAAAAATTCAGCAATACTCCGATATTTTCAACAAAAAGCCTTATAATTTTACGGCAATTTCTGATGAAAATGCAGTGCTTGAAGCTGCCGAATTAAATTCTCCTGATGTTATAATTTTTGATTACAAATTTAATAATTTAAAAAAAATCATAAAAAATCTTAAATCAATAAACGATTCGACAGCCTTTGTTCTCCTTACGCAAAATGGTGAGATAGAGCAAAATATCACCAAATATATTAATTCGTTTTTAACTGAGGATTTGTCTGAAAACCTCATACTATCGACTATCAACGTTAATCTCAAAACAAAGCAATCACTTGAACAATTATCCGCAACCAACAAAAATCTTGCAGACAGCTTGTACAGATTAAATGTCCTATACAGTACAAGTTCTCAATTTGCAGGTTCTTTAGATAAGGAGAAACTTGTAAATTATATGATAGACGGAATGGATAAATCTTTGAGCTTTGATTTGACATGTACTTTGGCATTTTGTACGGATACCGAGCCGGTATTGCTGCTGAATTCGTTATACGAGCTTTCGGATGAACTTATCAGTGCCATAAAACTTCGAGCTGCTTTGAACTACAAATCATTATTTGAAGACAAAACACCGCCATTTGAAATTGATATTGAAAAATTAAAAGTAGTCAAGACGGTCAAGTATCCGGCAAACAGGTTTACATTCAATCTTTTCCGATATGATAATATGTTTGCCCCAATAAGTCTGGGAGATAATTTTTTCGGCTGTATAGAAATTTTTAAAGAAACACCTTTTACATCTGATGATGCAACATGTTTTCAAACAATTGCACAGCAGGTATCATTGCCGCTAAAAAGTGCAACTTTATACCAAGAAATTATGGAAACAAATTCAAAACTCGAAAAACTTGAACGGCTGAAATCTGAGTTCATCTCAATAGTTTCGCACGAGTTAAGGACACCTTTAACAGCCATAAAAAACTCACTTGACATACTATCATCCGGCAAATGCGGCGAAATAAACGATTCAGGCAGCAAATTTATGTCAATGGCACAAAGGAACGTCCAGCGTCTTTCAGGAATTATAAACGATTTACTGGACCTTTCAAAAATCGAAGCCGGAAAAATGGATTATCATTTTACAAACATGAACATACACTCTGTAATAGAATATGTGAGATTTGCACTCTCAGGCGTTGCAAAAGAAAAAGGATTAAATTTGATTGCCGAAGAAACCGCAAATCTGCCTGAGATTTACGCAGATTCTCAAAGACTTGAACAGGTTTTGACTAATTTAGTTTCAAATGCCATCAAATTTACACCTGAAGGTAAAAATATCATGATACGTTCACATCTGGCGAGGGCAGAACAATTAAATGCCCCTGAATGTTTTAAAGAAATCGTCAAAAAATTAGACGGCGAATATATTGTGGTTTGTGTTGAAGATCAAGGGATAGGAATTGCAGAAAAGGATCTTCTTCGTGCATTTGATAAATTTGCCCAAATTGAAAATTCCTTATCGAGAAAAGTTGGAGGCTCGGGCCTTGGACTGCCTATTGCAAAACAACTTCTTGAAGCGCATAACGGCGCAATATGGTGCGACAGCGAAATCAACAAAGGGTCCAGATTTTATTTTGCAATACCTGTAAGCAAAATACCCGCCGAAAAAATTCTGGTTTCAAATTAATAACGCATTCGGTAACAATATATTTTTACGAAATGTTACATAAAACTTGTCCATGCGGAAACATGCTATAATAATATTGACAGGGGAGAAGTATGAAAAAAATTCTTATTGTTGATGATGAACAAGATATAGTAGAAAGTTTAAAATTTGTTTTGGAATCTGCGGATTATATATGTTACTGTGCATATAACGGGGAAGACGGATTAAAACTTGCAAAAGAAATAATGCCTGACTTGATTATACTTGACGTTATGATGCCTAAAATCAATGGTTATAAAATTAGCAGGTTACTAAAATATGATAACAAATACAAAAATATACCTATCTTTATGATAACAGCCCGCTCTCAAGAAGGTGATAAACTTATCGGAGAAGAAACCGGTGCCAATGAATACATAACAAAACCTTTTGATTTAAGCGAAGTGGTTGAAAAAGTTAAACAATATCTGGAAGCATAATGGAAACAGTTACAAACAAGACATTAGAAAAATTAAAATATGATTTGGTAAGAGCCGGTCTTGTTCAGTATGAAACTATTGAACAGGCCGAGGAAATTTCTAATGCTCAAAATATTAATATCGGTCAAGCCCTGATAAATTCCGGAGTAATAACCGAGGATTCTTTGCTTAAATTTCTGGAATCAAGACTCCATATTCCGTACGTCAATTTGGAAGATTATTCACTCGACAAAAATTGTCTAAAATACATAAGTTTTTCTGATGCGAAAAGATATCGCATAATTCCGCTTTTTAAAATTGAAGATACCTTAACTGTTGCAATGGCAGATCCGCTTGATCTGTTTGCAATAGATAAAATTATAGAAAGCGCGGAATGTTCCATTGAGCCTGTTATATCATCAGAGTCCAGTATATATAAAAAAATTGATGAATATTATACAAAAGAAAGTACAGTGGGAGATATTTTCACAGATACGGGTATGGAATATGATTGGCGTGATGAGCTTCATAGTGAGGATTTGAGCGATAATCACATACAAAAAATAATACGAGCAATACTAAAACAAGCGATAATGGAAGGAGTTCACGAGGTAACTTTTCAAGGCGAAGACAGCGGTCTCGGTGTAAATTTTAAAAAACAGGGTGAACTTGTAAACAAAGGAATAATTCCAAGTGTGCTTACCTCTTCGTTTACAGCCAAACTAAAAACTCTTGCCGAGCTTGATCCGTCAGTTTCGGAAGTTCCACAGCTTGGAAAGCTCAATTTCAAAGTGGACGATGTCCTGGTTATTGCAAGTATTTCAACCTTCCCGACTATTATGGGTGAGCGTGTATTTTTGAAAATATACAAACCGCCTAAAATGCTGAACAAAATAATTACCAATGACAAATCACAAAAACTTGTCAAAAAATCACTTAAAGAACCAGGTATAATACTTGTTTGCGGTTCTCCGCTGAGCGGCAAAACTCACGTGATATACTCTTTGCTTCTCGAAGCGGCCAAAACAAATTCCGGCAATATTATGACTCTTGAAAGTATTGCAAAATATAACCTTAAGGGTGTAAATCAGTGTGAATTGAATGAAAATATTGGGTTTAATATGGACAAAGCGTCAAGATTTATAGAATTCCAATCACCCGATTTAATCTATCTTGAAGGTATAAAAACAAAAGAATCCTTTGACTATTTTGCAGGTCTCGTATTTGAGGGCAAAACCATAATTATGGAATTTTTAGCGAATAATATGGAAGACTTGCGAAACAAAATGGCTTTTTCCGATTTTGAAACATTAAAAGCGCTGATAAGCTGCATGATTTTCATTCACTCAAAAGACAGCATCGAAGTCTTTGACAAAGACACCATCCAAAAATACTTAGCCTAAGGCACCTATTTTGCAATATAGAAAACAAGGTTTATGAGAAAATCAGCAATAAGCATATAAAGCGTAGACAAGATAGCAGCCTGAGTTGTTGAAATACCTACCTCTTTTGCCCCGCCTCGGGTCTCGTAACCTTGTGTTGCACAAACCAAAGCAATTAATCCGCCAAAAACTGAAGCCTTCAAAAGACTTATATAAATATCTCTGGTTGAAAGCCAAGCCCAAACAGAATTTATGTACCTTGCGGGGTGCAAATCTATGGTAGCTGAAGAAACAAACATTCCGCCTAAAATCCCTATAACCTCTGCTATTAAAACAACCATAGGAACCGATATGACCGATGCAATAATTCTGGGTGTGAAGTAATACCCGACAGGATCAACTTTTAATGTTTTCATGGCATCAACTTGAGAAGTAACCTGCATGTTTGCAATTTCTGCAGATATTGCAGTTCCCGCTCTGGCACCTATTGCAAGTGCCACAAAACCCGGTGCAATCTCTCTTATCATAACTATAGCAATTGTACCGCCGATATAGGTTTCAGCACCTGACATCAAAAACTGCTTTGATACTTGTATTGCTATAACTGCAGCAGCAATAAATGCAATGGAAAGGGATATAGTCAGAGAATCATAACTTATCGCAGCAGCCTGACTTATAATACTCGAAAACTTGACCTGCCGCTGCAACAAATATTTTATGCTTTTCATTAAATTTATGACGCAAAGCCCGAAAAAATTAATCATTTACCCTCAATGCTTATGTCCACAAAATTTAATATAGCATAAAATTTGAACAAAACGCCAGTTCTTAAACAAATTTATACATTTCTACTTACTTACCAGATTAACATTTTGAATAAATGTTTTTGCATCGTTGACAGGGATTGCAAATCCGATACCTATATTGGAAATATTGTTGTCAGGATTGTATATGGATTGGTTAATCCCGATAACTTCACCCGCAGAATTCAAAAGCGGTCCGCCTGAACATCCGGGGTTAATTGCCGCATCAGTTTGAATTCTGTTTTTCGAATAATCTATCCTTGAAACTATCCCCTGAGTCAACGTTCCTGAAAAGCCGAACGGATTGCCAATCGCAAGAACTTTTTGCCCAACCTTTACATCTTCCGAATCCCCGAATTTTACCGTACTTAATGGAGTTTTGGGATCTATTTTCAACAATGCCAAATCCTTATTTTTTCCCATTTTTGCAATAACTTTTGCCTTATACACCTGACCATTATAAGTTGTAACATCAATGTCAATGCAATCTTCCACAACATGAGAACCTGTAAGAATAACACCGTCCGAGGAAACCACACATCCGGTGCCTGCCGACACTCCATCTTCCAATTGTGCATCAATCGCAACTATTGCCGGATTTATTTTTTCATAAACAGTAATATTAATCTTTTCATCGGGTTCGTAATTTAGCGCAAACACAGGGGTATAACCCAAAATAAAAAACAATATTACAAAAAATATTTTTTTCATTTTATATTTCCCTCTTTGAACTAATTATGTATAATTTTTCCGGACATAGTATTCCCATAAATCATCAACTCAGGGCTAGTTCTTAAAAGTATTAAAATTTTAACAAATAATCCTCGATAAAATTTATTTTTTAAATATAACTACCTAAAGCTCCAACACCAAACAAATTAATATAATATAAACCAAAATAAGAGGGGCAGACAAAAATTTTCTGCCCCTTACTTAAATATATCATCTTGGACTATTTTTTCATAAATAATTTACCAACAAGAGTATCTTTAAAATACTTATAAACCACGTTATCACCATTTGTATAGGCAAAAGATGTACCATCCGGTTTATGAACTTCCTTGAATAATAATTTTTCAAACGGTTCATGATTTAAATCGTATGTTTTAGACACTTTTGTCCCGGAAGGCAAATACGTATCAACATATCGCCAAACTTCGCCATTAATGGTCTTTATTCTGTCACGCATAAACTTGTAATTATTTTTATTTTCCAACACGCAATTTGTGTCCTTCAACGGTAATTTCTTAAACCCATGAAGTCTCAGCATTGTTTTTTGAATTGCTGATAACGCCATACACACTTCCTTTCAAAATAATTAAAATCTACACCTAGTATAAGATATATGATAACGAATAATTGCCTTTTACCAAATAGGACTTAACAAAAATTAAACTTTTCAATTATCCTCACAGCTATGAGCCTTGTCCCAATCGAGCTTTTCAGGGCAACGTAAATAATCCAAATTGCCATTATATATTACCCAGCCGGCACAAGATGTGCCTTGAAATGTTAGATTTTGCAGACTCACTTTTTATTATATTTTCATATCAATAAAATCGAAATCTCATGCTAATTGTTACAACATAGTCCCGTTCAATTCAATATTTATTTGATGCAAAAAGCCTTTGTCAGGATTAAATCAGAAAAAGCTAACTGACAAACAGTTGCAACCAACCCTGTTGAGCCTGACAATCCATTACTTTGAAATTGATATGTTTCAGTGGCCCAATAGCATTTGGAAGAATTTAAACAATACCCCGCATCGGGATATACACTCTGAACATCCACCAAATAATATTTCCAACCATTCAGCATAGTTACAGGTGTTTTACTTAATCTGTCTTCGTCTATTTTTCCAGTACACTGAGATGCAGAACAGGAAGCCTCTGGGTACAGATATTGAGTTAATTTATACATATCCTCATTTCCAATCAACGACATACCCATTTTGTGACAGTGATATTTTGCCGCACTTACATAGTCTCTTGTCCATTCTGAATAACTCCCGTTTAGAGGGGAAGGGTACATGCTTCCTTCTAAAGAACGATAAGTTGCTTCATCGCCAAATTCTGAAATTGGATCAGGCACAAACTCGGACGACAAACATAAATGATTCACATAATAATCACAGCCATCAGGGATTGTGGATATACTAACACCATTAAAAGCTCTCAGATCTTTTGAAAATGTATTTGGCTTTTTATAACCATCTACATCATAAACCATAGCTAAACACCCGGTTGTATTTATTTGGTTAGAATATGGATCCTGAGTTCTGCAATGTTTATCAAATGTCATTATTGCATTTACACCGTTAGCAAACATTACTCCCACCAACTCTGTTTCATAGTTATCTTTACCAAAATTTTCACTTGTCGTTAATTCCGTTGTATCTACTTCGGTATTATCTGCCCCCCAATAAAATTTTTCAGCAAAACAATTTATTAAATTACTACTATCACAAGTTTTAACTATTTTCATATGTTTTGATAGTTCAGAAACAAAATCCATTGTTGTATTATGACCTATCAATGTCATCTCAGAATTCATCACTTTTGTTGCTTCGGATATTTTTCGCTCAAAGACTTCAGCTGCAGTATCCCAAGCTTTATTTTTATAGTTTTGAACCAAAGTTGGTATAGTCATTGCTGCTACAACACCTATTATTGTGATAGTAATCAAAACCTCAGCAAGTGTAAAAGCCCCAAAAGCCCTGTTTATTCTACTTAGGAGAGATGCCCCCCCGTTAGTGCTTTCTAAATAAACCATCTGTACCTCCACATTATCTATATTGTTTAATTATACTATAATTGTTATAAATTACCATACATATTACATTTATTTACATGTGATGGAAATTTTTCTTAGTTTTGACTAGAATGTTGAGAGGAAGGAATAGGTTTTATGGAATATATTTTAGACTTACTATATATTTATATCGCAGTTTATTCAGTGTATTTTTTGGCACTTGCGTTTAGAAATTTGAAAGATAAACCGTTTAAAATTGAAAAAAGATACGCTCAATACGAAGAAAAAGATCACCTCGCAGTTGTAATATACTCACACAACAACAAAGCTACTCTTGAAAACCTTATTAATCAAATCAAGTTACAGGATTATCCGGTTGATTGTTTCAAAGTATTTGCAATTTTGGACAATTGTAATGACGGATCAGAAGCAATATTTAGAACAAATTCTTTTGTGAATGTAATCAATTTCAAAGATAACGGTACCTTAGGTAAAGATCAGGCTGTATCACTTTTAATAGAACAGCTTAAACAGGACCAATGGATTGACTCATATATATTCATCGACGGAAACAGAGGGATATCAACAGACTTTTTATCAACGGTTAATTCAGCACTGGTAAAAAACTCCGTGCTTAGCGGAGAAACCCTTATGCTGGCTGATAATCTTGATATAATAGACAGTATCAAAGCCGTCTATCAAAAGTACCACATGAATTTCATAAGACAGGCAAGATCGTTGTTTGGTCTTGCATCTCAGGCTGACAGCGGCGTTCTTATAATAAAAAAAGATATTGTAGACAAAATTGGTGATGTCGACTTTAAAAGCATTGATAGTGAACTAAAATACAGCCTTTTATTGTCTAAAATAGGCTGCAGATGTGCTTATAATCCGAACATTCAAACCTTTGTAAACGCAGAAGGCTATATATTCAGACGTCCGAGATTATCACAAAGACTAAAATTATTCAAAGATTGCATCAAAGGCATTTTTACCAAAAATTTTGTATTTACGGAACACGTATTTTCACTAATTGCGCCTAATTTTTGGGTGCTAGTAATCGCTTATCTTGGCCTAATGAAACATTCATACAGGTATTACTTTTTTGTAGATTTCAAAATTGTTCTTTTCACTTTTATGTTGTTGATTGTAGGCTTTGGCATAAGCTTGATTAATTCAAAATTAACCGCAAAAGAAATGCTGCTGTTGGGCCTGTATCCAATATATTCAATCGGCCACATAATAAAAAATCTGCCGCCGGTCCGCAATTTATTAGCTAAAATAGGGGAAGGCAGAGTTTCCAGTGAAAAAGACAAACTATCAATAGACGTTGTAGTATCAACAGGAAAGAGTGACCTGCCTTGCAAGTTGGAGTTTATTTCTGATAAGGAATTATCCAAGGTTAGGTTTATTTTCAAAAATAAAAAATACACGACAGGCGGTCATTTAAGAATGATAGATGCTCTGCAGGAATTAAAATCCAAGTTAGATGATTACGGATTTATTTTAAAAATCTGTAATTGCTGCTCACATTTCACATCATCAGTTGACGGTTCAACAAACATGCTAAACGGTGTATGCAACTGTGACTACCCAAGCCCGTCAATCAAAGAACCAAAACCGACTTTGATTTGGAATTCTTGCTCAAAATTTTCACCTGCAAGATTAAACAGTTTAATCGAGGAAATGGTAACCAAAGGCAGTGAAGATTAAAAACTATAACTTCGCAAGTAATTCTTTTATCATATAAAAAGAACCGCAAACAACTGTCAGCTTGCCGTCTTTGTAGTCAAATTTTTCTGTAAATTCTCTTGAAGGATATGCACATGCTGCCTGCAAATCTTTAACGTTTGCAGAATTTGGGTAGTCAAATTTATAAAAATAAATCTCATCACCTTTCTCAAATAATTCCGCCATCATCGTTTTGTAGTCTTTATTTTTCAAACACCCAAATACAAATCTTCTTTTCAAACTTGGATACCAAAAATCCAAACTCTCTTTTAACGCTCTTATTCCGTTCGGGTTGTGCGCGGCATCAATTATCATATTTTTGTCTTCAACAAGCTGAAACCTCCCCGGGTGCTGCACTTTGGATAAGGCATTTTGAATTACATTTTCACCAATATTCGGAAACAGGTATCTGACAGCAGCCAAAGCAAGCGAAAGATTTTCTCTTTGACATAAACCTTTCAGCGAGAGATTAGAGATATCTTCAAAAGGTGCTACCAAAATAAACATAGCATTTTTTTTATCTGCAGTATCCTTGAAAATCTCGTAACCTTCCGATGCAAAGACAGGACAATTTTCTTTTATTATTCCGGCTTTTTCAAAGGCAATTTTAGACAAAGTATTACCGAGTCTTTCTGTATGATCGAAGTCAATATGAGTTATTATTGAACATAAATTTGACTTTACAACATTTGTAGCATCAAACCTTCCCCCAAGACCTGTCTCCAAAACGACAACATCGACTTTTTTATCATAAAAATACTTGAACATAACTGCCGTCAAAATCTCAAATTCAGTCAAATGAATTTCATTTTTATCAGCCAAATTACACACCAATTCAACATAATTGGCAAAATCTTCTTTACTTATATCGCTGCCATTTATTTTAATTCTTTCAGTATATTCAAAAATATGAGGACTTGTATATAGACCTGTTTTCATGCCGGCATTTCTTAAAACAGCCTCAACAATCGCACAAACTGAACCTTTTCCGTTAGTTCCGGCGACATGAATACATTTAAGTTCATCTTGAGGATTACCTAACAATTCCAGTACTTTTGAAATTCTCTCCAAACCGAGTTCAATATAGAATTTACCTTGGCTTGTTAAAAGTTTAACCGCATCACAATATTCCATAATCAATAAAACCTTTGCATTATAGGATAATCAACCCCTCTGCAGAAGGATCTTTCGGTTAACCTCAAGCCCAAGCAGCACTGTTTACGCTTAAATTGAGCTCTGTATATCTTCTTGACTGTATCTTGCACAAGCTCTGTTCCGTATTTTTCAGAAATCTCCTCAATCGGAACATTTTTTTCAACATACATTTCTATAATATCGTCCAATACAGCATATTCAGGGAGCCTGTCTTGATCTTTTTGGCCCGGATGAAGTTCCGCAGAAGGAGCCTTGTCAATAATCTCCTGCGGAATTCTTTCAACCTCTCTATTTATATAATTCGATAATTTATACACATTTGTTTTAGTCAAGTCACAAATCAAATTTAAACCGCCTGCCAAATCACCGTATAATGTTCCAAACCCCATGGCCGCTTCCGATTTGTTACTTGTTGACAACAATAGTCTGTTATCACGATTAGAAAAGAACATTAAAATCAAAGCCCTTAATCTCGCTTGTAAATTTTCTTCAGCCAAATCCTGTCTTTTTTCATGCCCAACTTTATCCATAAAATTTTCAAACAAATGCGTTATTGCATGCTTTTCCGTCTTAATCCCGATATTTTGAGCTAACCTTACGGAATCCATAACACTCCCCTCTGATGAGTACATGCTGGGCATCATAATGCCCAAAACGTTTTCGGCACCAATAGCATCCGCAGCCAAAACCGCTGTCAATGCACTGTCAATCCCGCCTGAAAGTCCCAAAACCACTTTTTTAAAGCCTGTATTTTCGCAATATTCCCTCAGACCAAATTTTATAACTTCATATACAAGCTCTTCCTGTTCAGGCTCGACGAAATCAACCGGGGATAAAAAGTCAATCACCTCACATGCACTCCTGCAAATCGGCATAACCTTAACTATCTCGTTTTCTCTGTTTTTGGCAAAACTTCCGCCGGCAAATATACTCTCATCAGACATTCCAACAGCATTAACAAAAATAAAATCATTTCTTGAATTTATACTTTCTATAAACTCCTTATATGACTCCATAACAAAATACTTATTCTTAGCAAGAATATACAAGTCACAGACCACATCATCACGATAAATATCATCAACGTATATATTCTTACCGCACACAATATAAAAACCTTCGTCAGATAAATTTATCTCACCGTTTTGGATTAACACATCACCAATCAATATGGCTTTGTCATATTTTTTTTCAGCAATTTTTTCATAAAAATCACACTGAACCCTTTGTACCTTTTCATCAAAAGACAAATCCTTTCCGCCGATTTCATCCAAATCATACTGCGGGAAAACTATCAAATCGCAGTCTGTATTATCAACTTGTTTTATTATCTGATTAAAATTAAAATCAAAATCAGCTGTTTTAAATCTGGTTTGTGCCAATGCTACTTTCATTGATGCTCCTTGTTATTCCAATTTTAAGTAATTAACTTTTTCCCAACTCAAATCAATATATTTGACTTTACCCTTAACCTTTTCAACCTGAGGCAATATAGACGGAATACGTTTAATTCTCTCATAAACATTTGAATCCAGCTGTCCGAGTCTCACCGGAACCGTTTTTATCTTTACGTAAACATCTTTTGGATCACGCATATCAATATATTCAATTTTTTCATGCGAAAAAGTTTCAACATATTTAGAAATTTTTTCTATTTCATGAATCTTATTAATATCCCATTTTCTGTAATCATCGCCTTTGTTACCGTAAGACAATACTCTTATGGTCTTATACTCTTCCGGCAGAGGAAGGTAATCCGAGCCTATAATCAATCTTCCCTCTTTTGTAAAAGCGGCAACGGGCTTAACCTTTTCATCAGGTGCTATTGTCACAACAGGTACCGCTTCACGAATAATAATCAAAATTCTTGCCGGAAAAGCATATCTTCTTATATAAACACTTTCCACAGGTGCAAGCGAGGTAAGTTTATATTTCAATTCATTAAAACTAACCATATACAAAGGCAAACGCGGCACTTCAATATTTTTGAGAATACCTTGAATTTTGGGAGTTTTTACAATTTTGTTATTTACAATCTGCACGCAGGGTGAATTAACATTTTTGAAAGCATCCTGCGGCAAATACCAACCCTGAAGGGTTGAAAAATAGTACATCACAAAGATTATGGAAAATCCGGTGACAAGACGCAGCAAAGACTTTAGAAAACTCTGTTTTTTCTTACCTTTTCTCAGTTTTCTTTCTCTTTGTTTAGTTTTTAAAAGTTCTTCCGGATTTTCAAATTCATGGTAATCAGTCATTATTTATTCAAACCTGCGCTATTTAATATTAGTAACACCAAATTATCATAATCAATATCCATAGCAGCCGATTGAGCGGGCAAATCACTCATTGTGGTCATACCCGGGCTTGTATTAATTTCTAACAAATACGGGATATCGTCCTTCATCATAAAGTCAATTCTGGATACACTTCTGCAACCTGCCGTTTCAAATGCTTTTACCGCCAATTCCTTTACATACTCAGTAACCTCAGGCGATAAATTTGCCGGGCAAATAAAATCAGACATACCTTGAGTATATTTAGCTTCAAAATCATACCATTCATTTTTGGGCCTGATTTCAAGAATTTCAGTCGCAAAAGGCTTGCCATCCTCTTCCAAAACCCCAACAGTAACAAAGAAGCCGTCGATAAATTCTTCGATTAATACATCGTCATTGTATTTAACAGCAACATCATATGCCGCTTTCAGATCCTCAGACTTATCAACCTTTGTCATACCAAAACTTGAACCTTCACTGACAGGTTTTACAAACAACGGATAAGACAAATCGCTTGTTTTTTCAAACAAATCGTCACCTTTTCTTACAAAAGCAGAACGCGCCATTATTATATCAGGGTTTGTAGAAAGAATTCTTTTGGTAAACTCTTTATTCATGCAAACTGAACTTGCCATAACCCCGCAGCCGGTATAAGGTATTCTTAAAATCTCCAAAATTCCTTGAATACAACCGTCTTCGCCATATTTGCCATGCAACGCATTAAAGGCATAATCGTAGTTACCATCTTTTAATTTTATTGCAATATCCTTATCTACAACAACCATTTCAGCATTTTCAAAACCAAGCCTTTTTAAAGCATCATAGCAGCCCTTGCCTGAACGCATGGATACTTCATTTTCTGATGACATACCGCCGCATAATACTGCTATTTTAGATTTTTTATCGATTCTATTAGTAACTTCTCGCATAATTCTTCCTCTATTTTATTATTTCCACCTAAATATCTCACCTCCGGTATAAGTTTTATACCGTACTCAGCCTCAACCACACTTGACATCTTATCCATAAGCAACAAAACATCCAAAGAGGTTCCGTCGTTATCGTTAATTATAAAGTTTGCATGATTTTCCCAAACATGAACCCCACCAAAAGCCATGCTTTTTGCACCGACAGAATCCAGTAATCTTCCTGCAGAATCACCTTCAGGATTTTTAAACACGCTGCCGCAATTAGGCAAAGCTAATGACGGCTGATGACCTTTTCTGAATTTCAAATTCATATCCATTTTTTCATTAATAACGGAAATATCGGCCTTTTCCAACTCAAATTCAGCACTCAATACAATCAACTTTTTGTCCATGCAAACAGAATGTCTATATGCAAAATTCATTTGTGCTTTAGTATATTTTTTAACTTCACTGCCGTCAAAACAAAGCACCGAAACGAGTTTATCACTGATACATTGATTATTTGCAGATGCGTTCATGCATACATTTCCGCCTAAAGAGCCCGGAAATCCAATCATAAACTCAAACCCGCTCAAGCCTTTTGCCGCAGCCAATTGAGCTAATTTCGGCCCCTTTATTCCGCAATCTGCAACAACTCTTGTGCCGGAGAAATCAACATTACACATTTTTGTTGTCAAAATAACAACACCGTCATAACCATCAGATGAAACAAGTGTATTTGATAAATTACCGAAAACTTTTGCATCAGGCTCTGTTTTCAAAATTTCCGCAAATTCATCAACGGAGGTTGGGAAATATACTTTTCTAACCTTGCCGCCTATTTTAAATGATGTAAGCGATTTTATATTAAAATTATTTTCCAACACCGCTTACAACTCCCTCATCGATTTTTAAAAGCTCTTTACCCAAATTAGTTATAGTACCGGCCCCAAGTCCGATAACGACATCTCCTGCTTTTAGCTTTGGATATAGCTGTTCAGCAACACTCTTTATATCACCGTTAATATATTCAGCCGAATATTTTTGGGATAATTCTTCAACAAACTTTTCAGAATCAATTCCTTCTATCGGTTTTTCAGATGCTGCATAAATATCAGTTACAACAACATGATTAACATCATCAAAAGAATTCAAAAAGTCATTCCACAAATTGCTAAGCCTTGTGTATCTGTGCGGCTGAAAAACTGCAATAACATTTTTATTTTTGAAAGATTTTGCCGAAGATAAAGTCGCTTTAATTTCAGTCGGATGGTGCGCATAATCATCATAAACTGAGACCCCTTTAAATTCGCAAACCTTTTGGAAACGTCTACCCATGCCGGTAAAGGTCGCAAAATGAGGCTTCACCAAATCCATATTAACACCCGCTTGATGCAAACTTGCATACACTGCCAAAGCATTGTAAACATTATGCTGACCTTTTAAACATATCTTCATATCAGACAAAAACTGTCCCTTATAATAGATATTAAAGCTTGTATAATCCTCGTCATACTCAATATCTTGAGCCAAATAATCGGCATCATTCAACCCGAAAGTAACAAATGCCCTCCCGGATAACATTTTGGTTCCTTTGCAATCGTTGTTAATTAATACTGTTGCATTCGGTTTTAGATTAGAAAGAAACTTATCAAAAGTTTCAACGATGGATTCTAAACCGTTTTTATAAAAATCAAGATGATCTGCCTCAAGATTATTAACAACAACAACATCAGGCGAATATTTTACTATTGTCCCGTCACTTTCATCCAATTCCGCGCAGAAAAATTTTCCATCTTGAGAGTGTGCATTTGTACCAATATCCGGAAGCATTCCGCCAACCACATAAGAAGGCTTTAATCCTGCTTTTTCCAGTACATAAGCACACAAACCGCTTGTTGTAGTCTTACCGTGAGTCCCGGAGTAACCTAAAAAGAACTTACCCATGCTTGATAATTTAGCTAACACATCTGATCTGTGGTATACAGGAAGCCCTAACCTTTTGGCTTTTTGCATTTCAGGGTTATCCTCTTTAATTGCAGTACTTGCGACAACAATGCAATCTTCCGGCAAGTTATTTTCATCATGGCCGATAAATACTTTTGCCCCCAAATCACGTAATTTGTCTATATACTTGCTGTCATTTATGTCTGAGCCTGAAACTTCAAAGCCGTTTTCCAAAAGGTATTTAGCTAATCCGCTCATACCTATTCCACCAATCGCTATAAAATGATATTTCTCTCTCAATTTTCTATCCCTATAAATTTGCTATTTACTTTATCTATTATAATACTAAAATGCGCCAAAAGCTTGAATGTTATGATTTATTAATATATTTTTTATACAACTGACAATTTTTCTCATTTACATTTGTTTATCAATATATGGTTAGCAGGATTGCAATAAATTTTTTCAAAAAAGCAATAGGAACAGACAGTATCCTCAAAACAAGAACAATTCAAAAACTGCCTGAAACCTTGATTTACAGCAGGCAATCACATTATAAAGCATTTTCAACGAAAAACGGAAATCTATTAGGTGAAATGATTGCATATCCTATAACTCTGGAGCATACATCTCTTTATTACCCAAATACCAAAAATAAATTTAAATGTCTCTACATAGACGAACTAATAGCCAACGTAAAAAAACATGGAATTGGTAAAGCTTTAATTGATGTTGCTAAAAAAGAAAGCTATAAAAAAGGTTGTGACGGTAGAATTAACCTTGTTGCAAGCTGCATAGATGAGTCGAACATAAGCCCCCAAACTTTTTATTATAAGATGGGCTTTACAACAACAAATAAAAAGCATTTGCAAGAAATAATTCGCCTGAAAGATAGTCCAAAACCGCAAATGTTTTCAGACCCTTCAACCCAAACGCCAATGTTTTTCGAACTCAATTTTAAATAATAAAAGAGAGTTTTAAAACTCTCTTTTATTTTATAACTATATTAACAAGTTTTTTCGGAACAACAATAACCTTGACTATATTCTTCCCCTCGGTCAATTCTTTGATTTTCGGACTATTCAATGCGACTTCTTTCAATTCATCTTGTGAAAATCCTTCATCTACTTCAATTTTATCTTTAACTTTTCCGTTAACCTGCACAACAAGAGTAATTGAACTTGCTTTAGCCAAATTTTCATCCCACTCAAGCCAAGCTTCATCATGGATTGAACCTTTAGCTCCCAATTCGTGCCATGCTTCTTCTGTCAAGTGAACCGCTACGGGCGACATCAATTTAAGTAAAGCTATAACAGCAAAACTTAAAACATTTTTGTCTTCATTGTCCGGATTAGTTTTCTTCCCTTGCCAATCATATATAGCATTGGTTAATTCTCTGTATTTGGATATTACAGTATTGAATTGGAAATCGTTTGAAATATCATTGGTTATTCCTTTTATCGCCATATGTACGATACGAACCAAATCGTCATTATCTTTTTTCAAAGGATAATCCAAAGAATAATCCAAAGATATATCATCAGCGTTAGATGCAACAAGACGCCAAACTCTGTTAAGGAATTTATAACATCCTTCAACACCTGCATCTGACCAGTCAAAATCACGTGCCGGAGGCGAATCAGAGAGTATAAACAATCTTGCGGTATCCGCACCGTAGTTTTCAAATATTTCATCGGGATCTACCGTATTTCCCTTTGACTTAGACATTTTTGAACCGTCTTTTAATACCATACCTTGCGTTAAAAGGTTTTTAAACGGTTCATCAAAATCCAACAAACCTAAATCTCGCAAAGCTTTAGTAAAGAACCTTGAATACAGCAAGTGCAAAATTGCATGCTCAATCCCGCCGACATATTGATCTACCGGAAGCCATTTATTTGCAAGATTTCTGTCAAAAGGCTTTTCGGAATTTTTTGCATCCGAATATCTCAAATAATACCAGCTTGAGCAAACAAACGTATCCATAGTATCCGTTTCCCGTCTTGCAGGTCCGCCGCAGTGCGGACAAGTAGTCTGGGCAAAAGTTTTTGAAGTTGTGATAGGAGATTTGCCGACAACTGAAAAATCAACATCTTTCGGAAGCATTACAGGCAAATCTTTCTCGTCAACCGGGACAATCCCGCATTTATCACAATAAACCACCGGAATTGGCGCACCCCAATAACGCTGTCTTGATATTAACCAGTCACGAAGTCTGTATTGAGTCTTAAATTCACCGTAGCCTTCTTTTACAGCCTTTTCGGTTATTGCCTTTTTGGCATCATCATTTTTCATCCCGTTAAATTCACCGGAATTAACAAGAATACCCGGTTCTGTATATGCTTCATTTTTGCAATCTGAAGGATTTGAAGGATTTTCTATAACAACCTTCATTGGTAAATTGTATTTCTTCGCAAAATCAAAATCTCTTGTATCATGTGTCGGAACAGCCATCACCGCACCGGTACCATACTCAACTAAGGCATAATCCGCCGTCCATAGCGGGAATTCTTCGCCGTTGAACGGGTTTATACAGTGAGTACCAAGAGGAACACCCGTTTTAACTCTATCCGTTGAAAGTCTTTCAATTTCAGACATCTTACGAGCATTTGCACGATATTCTTCAACTTTAGCCTTATTTTCAGGAGTTGTAAGTTTTTCTATATCTTTATATTCGGGAGCCACAACCAAATAAGTTATACCATAGACGGTATCAGGACGAGTTGTGTAAACAGGAACCTCTAGCCCTTCAATTTCTTTTACTTTAAACTTGATGATGGCACCGTGAGATTTACCTATCCAGTTTTCCTGCATTATTTTAACATTGTCACCCCAGCCCTTTAATTTATCTAAGTCTTTGAGTAAAACATCCGCATAATCGGTTATCTTCAAAAACCACTGAGATAAATATTTCTTTTCTACTTCGCCGTCACAGCGCCAGCATTTTCCATCTATTACCTGCTCATTAGCAAGTACGGTTGCACAGTTTTCACACCAGTTGACAGCAGCTTCTTTTTTATATGCAAGACCTTTTTTATACAATTGCAAAAACAGCCACTGTGTCCATTTATAGTAATCAGGCTTGCAGGTTGTGACCTCTCTGTCCCAATCATAAGATAAACCAAGCATTTTTAGCTGTTTTGTCATATATGCAATATTTTCATCAGTCCAAGTTTCGGGATCTGCACCATGCTTCATGGCAGCATTTTCTGCAGGAAGACCAAAGCTATCCCAGCCCATCGGATGTAATACATTGTATCCTTGAGCCTTTTTGAACCTTGCTATAACATCGGTAATCGTGTAATTCCTTACATGCCCCATATGTAATTTACCTGAAGGATACGGGAACATCGACAAGGCATAATATTTAGGCTTTTCACTGTCATCAGAAGTCTTAAAAGCTCCTGATTCTTCCCAAATCTTTTGCCATTTCTTTTCTATTTCCTGCGGAAAATAACTTTGTTTCATTCTTTTTCTCTCCCTGTTTAAAAAAATCCTAGCATGAATAAAGTCCTTTTTCAAAATAATTTGTTTACATTATTACTATTTTGAAACTTTTAGCGTATAATGAAAACCATGAAGAGATTGTTTGCAACCCTATTTTTAGGAATATTACTCAGCACTAACCTTTTTGCGCCTGCTCAAGCGGGGTATTTTTCAGATAAAAAAACTGAAATTATAAGCAATTATAAAGAAAAAACTGCAAAAAGAGACATCCGCCGCATATTGGAAAAACAAAACAAACTTGCTACAAAACATAATTACGCAGGATTGTTTGACTTATACTCGGATGATTTTGTTAATTCCGACGGATTCACAAAAGATACTTACTTTTATCTCATAAAAGACACCTGGAATTCCTATTCCGATATAACTTATACAACCGAAATTAAAAGTATAAAGGTTGAAGGGGACAAAGCGGAAGCAGAGGTGTATGAAACAGCTCTTGCCACATCAACTCAGATTGAAGAAGGAATACAGCTTTTCGGAGAATTACATTCATATTCTAACGGATTTTACTACTTTACAAAAACCAATGGCCAATGGCTGATTTCGGGTGAAAAAGTAAAGAATGAAAAATCTTTTTTGAAATACGGCGACACCAGATTTATGGAAATGGATCTTACATCGCCTGAAAGCGTAAAACCTGGAGAATACTACACGGCATCATTAAAAATTGATTTGCCGGAAAACGCTTTTGCAATAGCTTCTATTGGCCGTGACGAAATAAAATATCCGCAGGAACAAGCTTCGGAAACCTTTAGGAAACTCCCTGACGATCATATATTGGAGAGAATGTTCTACGCAAATAAAAACGGTAAAAATGAGTACAACATAGCTTCAGTAGGCATAACAAAATCAGAAAATGTTACACCCGGAACGATACGGGTTTATATGGCCGGAATTGCTTTTATTATGACAAGAGTTAATCTTGAAAATGAGGTTGAAAATGCACCAAAAGATAAGTAAATATTTTTATTTCACAATTTGTTTTGCCTTCTTTGTATTTGTAACCCTTTACTTTTCCGATATGATAGTATCTCAATTGCTGCATGGATTTTCGTATTCCAACAGCATAATTTCGCTTAATTACGTTGAAAACACAGGTGCAGCCTTCAGTATTTTAAAAGATTCAAGAGAAGTTTTGATTATTGCCTCTGTTGTAGCGATATGCGGAATAGTAGCATACATAATACGACATATTTCATCAATATCAATGAAAGCAATATTTTTCTTAGCAATGCTTGGTGCCGGAATCGGCGGCAACCTGCACGAAAGAATCGCTCTAGGGTTTGTAAGGGATTACATTCAGCTAAACTTCATTGATTTTCCGGTATTTAATATCGCAGACATTTTAATAAATGTTGGCGTGATTGTCCTTGTGATAATGATTTTGTTAAAAAAGAAATTATGATAATTTTTGTAGACGAAAACGATGAAAATATAAGAATAGATAACTACCTTTCAGGTATGTTTGAAAATATTTCGCGCTCAAAAATCCAAAATTTCATTAAAAACGGTACAATTCTTGTGAATAATTGCATCAAAAAACCGTCTTATATGCTAAAACAAGGTGACAAAATAGAGTTTGAAAAACTTGAAAACGAGGAATTAAAAATTGAGCCCCAAAATATTCCACTGGATATAATCTTTGAAGATGAAAATATGCTCGTTGTAAACAAACCCTCCGGAATGCTTACACACCCTACATCAATTGAAAGAGAAAACACCCTTGTAAATGCACTACTGTATAAATATGGTGATAATCTTTCGAACTTAAACGGAGAATTCAGACGCGGTATAATTCATCGACTTGACCGGAACACCTCAGGACTTTTAATGGTAGCGAAAAACAATGCAACCCACGAATTTTTAGCGCAACAAATAAAAGACCGTTCTGTAACAAAAAAATATCGGGCAATTTTAAAGGGCAACTACAACGGCGATGAAGACAGAATTGACCTGCCAATAGGCCGTCACCCAAAACAACCTCACAAGATGGCAATTGTACCTGTCAAAGATGGCGGAAAAGAAAGTATCACCATTTTAAAGGTTCTTGAAAGATTTAAAGAAGCAACCTATGTTGAATTAACACTTATAACAGGCAGAACACATCAGATAAGAGTACATATGAGTCACATGCGCCACCCGGTTTATAACGACACATTATATGGAGCCGGTGAAGGTCGTGTAAAAACACAAGAACAGGTTTTGCAATCATATTATTTAAAATTCACAAAACCTTTTACAAGTGATATAATAGAGTTGGAAATTGAACCTGATGAAAAAATCAATAAAGTTTTGACGTATTACAGGAGCAGGAGAACCAAATGAAAAAAATTCTAAATATAATATCTTATTTGGCAGTATTAGGTGTAATATATGTTGCAATAGCAAATGCAGCAGAGATTTTAAATTTACACCTTTGGGGATTTAAGGGTACGGCAGAAACGCTTGGGATGCCTGAATACACTAAAGTAATAAACCTTGCGACATACACATTTATTGTATTAGCAGTCGGTTTATTCACGGGAATTTGCTGGGTCGGACAGTTTTATTTAGCACAAAAAGAAAAATTAAATGCATATAAAAGGGAGCTTGAAAAAAGCTCAATAACAAATTCATCAAGCACTTCGAAGGTTGAGGTTTTGGAAGCCAAAATTGCAACATTAGAAAAAGCACTGGATGATGCACTCAACAAATAATTTCTTGCAAAAAAACACTAAAAATGTTAGAATCTAACCAAAAGGAGAATTAGTTGTATGAAGATAAATACTAATAAAGCGATTCAGATAGTCGCCCCCCCGTTTCGAACTGTGTTATTAGCTTTCAACCAACTTGACAACTTTGCAAACTATAACTATAATTCTAGTATGATGAATTATAAATTTAAGCGTTTTCATGCTTTTACACTTGCTGAAGTTTTGATTACTTTAGGCATTATTGGCATTGTTGCTGTTTTAACCATTTCAACAATAACTAATAGTATTCAACAAATGGTGTTAAATAACCAATTTAAGAAATTTTACAGCACATTTAAACAAGCCTTTATGAGTGTTCAAACGGAGGAAGGAAGACCCGTAAAGTGTTTTTATTGGCAAAGTAACCCATATTCAGGTAAATGTACTCCAAATTGTGAAAGAAATGAATATAATGCTTGCATATCCGGACAATATTGTGAGGAAACAGGGCAATCAGTTCCGAGTGATTTCAACGGTAGTTTTTCAGAATGTTCAATGTTATACACTGAAGTGTTTACAAAAAAATTAAAAGTAGCAAGGGTTTGTGAGGAGAATGCACTAGCTAATGGCTGCTTACCTGATAATATAAGAGGAAATGATGTAATCAAAGCAGAAAAAAATCCAAACGAGAGCTACGATCCTGAGGGAGAATTTTCTGATAGCAACATCAAAAATAAATATCCAACAATAGTATTACAGGATGGTACCTATATCATTAAATTTGGAGGGAATTACTTAAGTGGAAACCCTGTATTTGCTTTTGACATTAACGGGAAAAAAGGTCCCAATAAATGGGGTTACGACATTTACGGCATAATCTTTTACGGTAACAAAGAAAACGGCATTCAAGAATTCAGGCAATATGTAACAATTGAAGAAGGTGGCAAAAATTTAACACAGAGATTGACAGAACTGGGCATAAGATAAGGACGCATTTAAAAATACGTCCTTTCTTTAGTCAATTAGTGGAATCCAATATTAAACTTCTGCTTCTTGTTTTTGTTGGTTAATCAAACCTTGAAGTTTTTCTTTAATTTCGTCGCCTTTTTTCTGCAAATCCGAAACTACATCATCTGCTTTCGATTGGATTTCTTTAACTGTTGCATCTGCTTTTCGCATAGTTTCTTTTGCTGATTCGGCTAACATTGCACGAGTTTCTTCACCTGATTTTGGTGCAAGCAAAATACCTGTTATAGCGCCTATTGCACCGCCTACTATAAAACCTGCTAAAAATCTTGTTGCTGACATATAGTTTACTCCTTTTCTGTTCTTCTACATTTTTACTTTAATCGGCAATTTTTTAATCACCAAAAACGGCTATTTTTTAGAAAAAAGTCCCAACATGGCAACAAAAACCTTCAAAAATCCGCCTATAATGGATTCTGATATGACTTTTGTTTTGCCAAGAACTCTTTCAATTATAACCTTAACATTATCAACACCTTTGTCGGTACTTTTTACAAGTTCATTTATAGTGTGTAACGTTTCATTCAACTCTTGCAGAGTCGGCCTAAGCTCTGTGTTGAGCATCAAAGATGTGTCATTCAAATTTTTTGACAATTTTGACAAATCAATAAGCAACTTTACCAAAAAACCTGCCACAACTATCAAAACGACACTTGTAACCCAAGCTAAGAATGTCAAACCTTGATTTAATGCTATTTGTGAAAAATCCATTTTTTAAATTTCCTTATTTATCTAGTACGTAAATTCACTTTCGCCATCTTCCAATTCTTTAGCTTTACGAAGCTTTCTATTCTTAAGCATATTGCTGAATTTGCGCAACTGTCTTTCGAGCTTGTATCTCATCAAATCAACAGATTCAAGCGCCTGCTTCTTAGCCTCTGAAATTGCCGGAGAATTTTCTTCGTAGAGTTTGCAAGCAGCTTCTTTTAATTCACGTCTTGATTCTTCGCCCGGCTTTGGAGCGTACAAAACACCGGCAATCACACCGCCGATTACGCCTGCAATAAGCCCCATTCCAAACATAAATGATTTATTTTTGCTCATCTCGTGTACCTCGACTTTCTTATTTTTCGTTATCATAACATATTTTTTTATGAATTACAAGCGGCACCTTT
>CALVAZ010000111.1 GCA_944325675.1 Candidatus Gastranaerophilales bacterium | reverse complement strand
AATAAAAAGTCCATAAAGTTTTTTACCTTATCCTTTTCTATTTTTCATATAATACACGCACTGCTCGATACATATATCCTATCGAGCTTCTGATTATTAATATTTAACCGAATTTTAATGCATATATTTCCAAAAAATATTATCCTACTACATCTGTAAATATTCTATCATGACATGTATATTTTGTATATAGGTAATTTAAAATTTGATACATTTAAAAAAATAGTGATATAATAAACTCAAAAAGGAGAGCTAATATGGAAATCAAAGTATCAAACGATGTAAAAAACTTAGCGGTTGATGTGCTTGTAATCAATATGTTCGAGGGTGAAAGAACCTCTCAAGAGCTTGCAAACACATACGCTATTGACCGCGACGGATTTAAGGGTAAATTGGGGCAAACTTACTTGTTGCAAACATATGGCCAAATTCCTGCACAAAAAATTCTTGTTGCAGGATGCGGCAAACGTAGCGAATTCTGTGAAAATGAAGTAAGAACCGCTACTTATAAAGCCGTGAAAAAACTTCAACAAATGTTTGCAAAAACTGCAGCATTCGATTTTGAAGTAGGTTTTGACTGGGGAAAATTCGGTGCAATTGGTGCTATGCTTGCAGATTATGCTTTTGACAAATATAAATCTGAAAAAGCCACAAGAGTTGATGAAATAACTTTCGGTAATGTTTCAGAAGAAGCCGTGAGGGCGGGGCAAGTTTTCGGTAACGCAATGAAATTTACGAGAGATTTGGCAAATGAACCCGCTGCTTATGCAACACCATCAAAACTTGCAGAAATCGCTTTGAATATTGAAGGTCTTGAAACAAAAATATATGACAGAAAAGAAATAGAAGAAATGGGTATGGGCGCATTTTTAGCTGTTGGTCAAGGAAGCGTTCAGCCGCCCAAATTTATACATATGAAATACACTTGTCCAAATCCTAAGAAAAAAATTGCAATTATAGGTAAGGGAATCTGCTTTGACTCAGGCGGACTTGATTTAAAACCGCCATCATCCATGCTTACGATGCGTGATGATATGTCAGGTGCGGCCTGTGTATTGGGTGTTATGCATGCATTAAGAGAATTTAACCCCGAAGTTGAAGTTCACGGACTTATTGCAGCTTGTGAAAATATGGCAAGCGGAAGTGCTTACAAACCTGGTGATATTTTAACTGCTAAAAACGGTAAAACTATCGAGGTCGATAATACAGATGCAGAAGGAAGATTAACCCTTGCAGATGCACTTTGCTACGCTTGTGAACTCGGCGTTGATGAAGTAATTGATATAGCAACACTTACTGGGGCCTGTGTTGTTGCGTTAGGTACTTTTGTAACGGGTATAATGGGTAACGATGAGGACATGATTCACCAAATAATGCAAACTGCCGAAAATGTCGGAGAAAAATACTGGCAATTACCAATGTTCAAGGAGTACTTCAACAGCCTCAAATCTGACATAGCAGATATGAAAAATACAGGTTCAAGACAAGGCGGTGCATCAATTGCCGGAATATTTTTACAAGAATTTGTAAAAGATGTTAAATGGGCTCACATCGATATTGCCGGAACAGCATTTTTGGAAAAACCGGAAAATGAATTTATCAAAGGTGCAACCGGTGCAGGTGTAAGAACACTTTTAAGCTATATAATAAATTCGTAAAAATAAGTCTGTAAGATAACTTTTTACAAAAAACTGAACCGCACATTTTTGATTAATGTGCGGTTTTATTTTTTGACGGTAAACATTAATTTTTAAAAAACTCTTCAAGCCCATCTGCAATAGCTTTTGCACATTTTTTTTGAAATTTAGTATCAATCAACATCGCATTATCTTCAGGGTTAATCAAATAAGCAACTTCAATCAAAATACTCAGGGCATTCGTATTTCTTACAAGTGCCAGACTACCCTGTCTTATGTTGTCATTTTGAGTGCCAAGCTGCTTATTCATTGAAATCAAAACATTTGCAGCCAGTAACTTTGCCTGATTATAATAAAAATAAATACTTGTTCCGCGATGTTTATTAGGATCCGCATTATCCGGAAGAGCATTTCCATGTATACTTATCAAAAACATTGCATCGTTTTCATTTGCAATATCTATGCGATCTTTCAAGCCGACATAACTGTCATTGTTACGCGTCATGATAACTTTGGCCCCGCGCTTTTGCAGTTCTTCCTTCAAATACCTTGAAATTGCAAGCGTGATATCTTTTTCTTTATCGCCGCAGCAGCCGATAGCACCTGATTCTTTCCCTCCATGTCCTGCATCTACTGCTATTTTCATATCTTTTAACGGGGATTTTTCATCTGTTTTGGGGAATTTTCTCACCTTAAATATGAAATCATACCCGTCAAATCTTCCGCTGTAACCGACAATCTTTTTAGTACCTGCAGCCTCTGCATAAGGAAACTCAAAAACATAGGTATTATCAGCACAATCTTTTACATTGTAAAATTTGAGGTAAAATGTTTCACCTTCGACAATCTCAAACGGAACTTTTTTGTCTAAGTGAAATACAAAGGTAAAATAATCAGGACTGTCTAAATAATCATATCCGCTGACCAAAGCCAAAGAATTTGAATATCCATCAAACGCTTTCACATTGTTTTTGGAAATCCAGGCTTTCTTATTTTTACCCAAAACAACTCTGTAAAAGCTGCTTTTTTCTCCGTCAACAGTCAGGGGAATATCCTTTTCAAAATGCGACATTCTGTTTATTCCGGAATCTATTGGAGAGGTTCGCAAAGGAGCGTTATCAACTACTGTCAAAAATTGTTTTTCACCCTCATATTCAACCAATTTAGGCGGAGTATAAACACCGCCAGAAACAGCGATTGGTCTTGTTATTACATAAGTTTTTGTATCTTTACCGTCGCTTATGACAAATTCATTTTTACCTTCTTTTAAAGGTACAACATAGGCGAAACCGCCTGAATGATGTATATTAACGCTTTCACCATTGATTGTGAATTTGTCTTTATGTTTTGCAGAGCCTATAAAAAAAGTGGACGGGGAATTTATTGTAACCTCGTTTTTCTTAGGATAGACGATATTGAATGCAAACGCATTTTGACAAGAACATATAAAAATCAATATAAACAAAAATTTCTTCATATACACAATAATACTGTATTATTTAAAATTAATAAATTTTTGTAATTTTATTTAATATTTAAATATTTTAAACTTCCTTATGATAAAATATTTGGAGTGGGGGAAGGTTATTTTGCGAAACCGAAACGCTGAAAATGAAAAAGAAAAGAGAATAAAAAGCTTTGACAGATTACTTGGACTTTTGCAAGTTTTCTTTATCGGCTTTGCGGTATTACTTGCCATATATTTATTTGTAATACAAATAATTGATGTGGGTAAATATCGGGCAAGAGCAAGAAACCAACGTATTAACAGAAGTTTTGTAATGCGCGGTGATATATACGACCGGAACGGTATAAAACTTGCGACAGATAAGGTTTATTCAGATGTTTACGCTCACCCAGCAAATTACGATTCATCACCAGAAGATTTAGCAAAAAAACTTGCACCTATTTTAAAAATGCCATACGGTGAATTACTAACACTTCTTAAAAAACCCGGCCCCGTCATAACCATTAAAAAAGACATTGATAAAAATACCGCCAAGGAACTTGCAAAATTGCATCTTAGAGAAATCAGTATGGGTAAGAAAAATACACGTACATATCCTCAAGGCAATCTTGCAGCGCATGTTTTAGGCTACTATAATTTTGATGCAGACATAGCAAACGGCGTTGAATACACGGCAAAAGATAAACTAGAACACGTAGAACACGCCGTAAGATATCAAAGGACCCGCGACGGCAAAATTATTTATGACTTTACAACTGATCCGATTGCAACAACAACAAACCCTAAAGGTCAAGACATAACCTTAACCATTGATGCGGCAATTCAACACGTATGCGAAAAAGAATTACAAAAAATGGTTACGGAAAAAGAAGCCCTTCGCGGAACTGTAATTGTAATGAATCCTAAAAATGGAGAAATTCTTGCATATGCGGTATACCCGACATACGATCCGAATAATTACAGGAAAGCCAGTGAACTTCAAATTAAAAACTGGTCTCTGACAGACGTATTTCCTCCGGGCTCAACATTTAAAATCGTAACCGTTGCAAGTGCTATGGAGCTCGGAAAAATAAACGAACACACACAAATACTTGACACAGGTAAAACTTCTATCGGCAAGTGGGAAATTAAAAATTACGATTATAGTGTTCATCCGTACCCCGGTATGATTTCTTTAGAATATTTATTTGAACACTCCAGCAACATCGGCTCTATAAATGTCGCAAAAACAATGTCCTCAAAAGAATTTTACGATATGCTAAAAAAATTCGGATTTGGTCAAAGATCCGGAATAGACTTGCCTGGTGAATCTTCTGGACTTTTACCTTCATGGCCGAAATGGGACAAAGGAATTCACGCAACAATGGCATACGGATACGGGACTTCAGTTTCTGCAATGCAAATGGTAAGCGCAGTGGCAGCTCTTGCAAATAATGGAGTTCGCGTAACTCCACATGTAATAAAGTACCCTCAAGAAGAGTACGATCAAAAAATTCATTATACGCAGGTAGTTTCACCGGAAACAGCCAAAACCATTACAAAACTTCTTGCCGCAAGTGTCAATAACGGAAAATCCGCCATAAAAATGGATAAATACAATGTTGCGGCAAAAACAGGCACCTCAAACAAACCTAAAGAAGGCGGCTCAGGCTATACCGGACTTTCATACACATCCACTATTGGATATCTTCCGGCGTCAGACCCGCAGGTGTTGATATACGTAATGATTGACAGTGCAAGAGTCGGCGCTATATGGGGAAATACAGTAGCAGGTCCCGTGTTCCACGAAGTTGCAGAGCAAACTGCAAGAATTTTGAACTTAAAACAAGATAAAGTTCAACCATCTAAAAAAGAAAACTAAGGAGATAATAATGAAACTTGAAGAGTTGATAGAATATTTAGATTATAGAGATTTAGTTAATTTCAAAAGTGTTGAAGTAAGCGGCATTTCGTACAATTCAAAAACAACAAAAAAGGGGGATATCTTTATTTGCCTTGTCGGAGAACATACTGACGGACATGAATATGCGCAAATGGCTATAGATAACGGTGCTGTTGCATTATTGGTTGAACATCCGGTAGATATAAAAATTCCTCAAGTTGTTGTTACAAACACAAGACACAAAATTGCCGACATCGCAGACAGATTTTATTCAAGACCGTCTTTAGGACTTAACCTCATCGGTATTACCGGTACAAACGGAAAAACCACAGTAACCCACCTGATTCAAAAAATATTTGAAGAAAACCATCAAAAATGTGCACTGATTGGGACTTTAGGTTATAAATTGTCATCAAACGGTGAATACAGAGATGCAAAACACACTACACCTCAAGCACCAGAATTACAGGCAACTCTTAGAATGATTAAGGACGTTGAAAAAATAGATAATGTAGTAATGGAAGTAAGCTCCCATGCTCTTGAACAGAATCGTGTTGGTGGTTGCAGATTCGATGGCGCAGTATTTACAAATCTTACCCAAGACCACCTTGATTACCACATTACTATGGAAAATTACTTCAATGCAAAAGCAATATTATTCAAAAAATTAAAAGAGGATAATTTTGCAGTAATAAACATTGATGATGATTACGGTCAAAGGTTTATTGATGTTTTACCCGAAGGCGTAAAATGCTACACATACGGGGTAAAAAACAAGGCCGATGTTTCAGCTAAAAATATTGAATTCTCACTGAACGGTGCAGAATTTACACTTGTAACTCCAAATGGTGAATATAAAGTAAGCCTGCATATGAACGGAATGTTCAGCGTATATAATGTTCTTGCCGCAATAACAACCGCAATAGCCGAAAATATAAGTATAGAAGTTGCACTGAAGGCATTAGAGAACGTGAAAGGTGTTGCCGGAAGATTTGAAGTTGTAGCAAAAAAACCTCTTGTAATAGTTGATTACGCCCATACCCCTGATGGATTGGAAAATGTATTAAATTCAGCAAGAGAAATCACTCCAAAAGACGGTCATTTGATATGTCTTTTCGGCTGCGGAGGCGACAGAGATGCGACAAAACGTCCAAAAATGGGGGCTATTGCAGAAAAAATTGCAGACAAAATTGTAATAACCTCAGACAATCCAAGAAGCGAAGACCCTCAACAAATTATAACAGATATAATCGCAGGACTAAAATCCGTTAATCCTGAAAAGGTCACAGTAGAACCAGACAGAGGCAGGGCTATTGAACTTTTAAAAACAATATCAAGCAACAACGATGTTGTTGTAATCGCAGGCAAAGGTCACGAAGACTATCAAATTTTAAAAGACAGAACCATCCACTTTGATGACAGAGAAGAAGCCCGCAGAGTCTTTGAAGGGACAGCAGTTTAATAGTTCATTTTTCTCTCTTGGAAAATCCTATATGCACAGCTATACCCTGATTTATCAGGGGCACAGGTATCACGCCAGTCAATAAAACCATCCGTAAAAACTTCATTTGCGTAAGGACGTATTTTACCATGTTCATTCTTTTTCATATACAACCAAAATACATCCCTACCAATTTGATTTGGCCCCTTTTTGCCATTAACATCGATAGTAAACAAAAAATCAGGCGCCCCCCAAAACACACCATAATTATTTACTTTAAAACGAAAACCTACAAGAGAACCATCCGATAATACAAATTGATAATTAAGCTGAAATAATCTATGATTCACAGGATCCTTTACACTGGTACCTGAAGTCCCATTAAGATACTTATAGTCATTAGGATTAACATGACATTTATTCTCGACCACAGCACTTGTAGCGTCACATTCTTCAACAATCTTAAGTTTTTTTCTATACAAGTCCACAATATATTCATTATCAACATTGGTTCCATCATTGTTATGATAATCAGTCCAGCTCCAAGTCTGAGGATCTCCTACTTCTGCAATTATCATATTAGTCGCATTTTGTAATACAGAATATGTCTTAAATAATTTTTCAACGTAGCCCTTGTTCGCAATATTCGTAACTAATGTCGGAATTGTTAAAGCCGCAACTATTCCTACTATTGCAAGTGTTATTAACACCTCCGCTAAAGTAAAGCCTCTTTGGGACTTATAATTCATCGTACTTGAATTATAAGTTAATGCGCCAATGTTGTTAAACTCCCTGTTATTCCTGGCTAGGAGAGTCGCCCCCCCCCGTTATTTCTTCTTGGATTTTTCATGTAACCCTCCTTTGCGAAACAATTGTATCATTTTATAATGTTTTTTGCAACATATTAGTATTTGGAATATAATTACGTTATGAAAACAAAATTAATTATTGAGCAACATTTTCACGGGGCATTCGGCATCAATTTTAATAATTGCAGTGTCGATGATGTTTTGGAGCTTTCAAAAGAAATTGTAAAATACGGAATCGGCGGTATATTTCCGACACTTGCAACCGACAGCGTGGAAAATATAAAAAAACAAATTAGTGTTATCAAAGAAGCTGCCCAAAGGCAAACCTCTGACATGGCTAGAATTTTTGGAGTACACCTTGAAGGGATATTTCTTAATCCTGAAAAAAAAGGTATACATGACGAAAAATTCTTTCTAAAGCCGACTGTTGAAAATTATAAACTTATTGAAGATGATTTTATAAAAATCTTGACCTACGCACCGGAACTTGACGAAAATTATGCACTTGCAAAATATCTAATGACTAAAGATGTAAAAATCCAGGCAGGGCATTGCCTTGGCGGTGATCTTTCATATTGCGACGGTGCAACACACCTTTTCAACGCAATGTCAGGAATTGTTCAACGCGGTACATCGACTGCACTCACGGCACTTACAGATGATAGTATTTACACAGAAATCATAGCAGACGGGGTACATATTTCAGATTCAATCATAAGACTTGTCTTCAAGGCAAAACCGCTTGACAAAATATTATTGATTTCGGACTGTCTGCCTATTACCAAAAGCGGTCTGGAAGAAATGGTATTTGAAGGTGAAACAATCTATTTTGACGGCGAAAAGGCAACATCAAAAGAAGGAACTTTAGCCGGAAGCACAAAATTGTTACCCAATATAATTAAGCGTTTGGGCATAATGGGGCTTTTCAAACCTCAATTAATCGAGAACACGTACAAATATCATAATATAGAGCTTGGCGGTGAAGTTGAATGGGATGAACATTTCAACATAGTTGGAGTAAAACTTTAATGAAAAGTGACAATATTAAAAAAGGAATAGCAAGAACTCC
>CALVAZ010000110.1 GCA_944325675.1 Candidatus Gastranaerophilales bacterium | reverse complement strand
TTTCACTTGTTAATAAAAGACGTCTATTGTCAGCTTTACCTTCACTAATTGAAGCTACACCATCGTTGATTGCAAGCACTTGTGTTTTTGCAATAGGTGTTTTTGGTTCGATAGTTTGACCGTCTTTTACCAACAGTTCTGTTTGAAGTGCTGATAATAATTTTGAATTACCTTCAAATTCACGACGTACAATCAAGTTTTCAAGAACTACAATTCTCAAGCTGCCTTTTTCATCCAATTCTACCATACCTTTTAAGTGTGATAAGTAGCCTTGCATTTGAAGAACCAAGCTTGTTCTTGTAATTGTTGAACCGTCAAGATTTCTGACTCTTGCACCGTCTTTGTATTGAAGTTGTGTTACCGGAACTATGTCAATCAACTCATCAGTTGTATTGAACTTGATTGAAACATCTTTTTGTTGGACATCAAGAACTTGAACAGGTCTAACCAAAATTTGAATTGGTTGATTTGAAATATTATCCTCGTCAAGTGAAAGGCTTGAGTCAAGTTCTTCGTCCAAATCTTCAATGTCAAGTTCATCCATTGATGAATCCATAATTGTTACGATAGAGGTTTCTTTTGCCTTGATACCGTCGGCAATTACAGTTCCTTTTTTAACAACTTCGCCTTCATCAACCTTTAATTCAGAAACACTTGATAGTGTGTGGATTTCTCCTGGTCTAACAGTAATTTCATGAATAATTTCGTTGTATTCTTTAAATTCAACGATACCGTCAATATGGCAGTATACGTCTTTTACAACTTCGGTACCGGCTGTGACGTATGTTCCGTTTTCAACCATTTTCAAAGAGCTGTCTTTTGAAATTTGGTGAATTTCTTCCGGAATGAATACAACCTTTCCTGGTTTTGTAATAATTTGATTTTCATCAACTTCTACATCAACGTATCTGATTTCGCCTGAGCTTGTTACGGCACATTCTTCGTCTAAAAGCTCTGCTATAATCATTCCGTTTTCAACTGTTGTATCAACAGGTGCTTTTACGATGTATTTTTCGCCTGTTTTCTTGACTGTCCAAAGTTGTTCTTTTTTAGTTTGTTCAAATGTAGCATTTTCAGGCATTAAAGATGCGATTACAATGGTAATTTCCTTACCTTGTACAATCTTTTTAATCTTTTTGCCTTCAAAATTAACATCTTCAATAACCAAATCTTCACCGAAACGGACTTCACCGCCGTGTTCAGAAATAGTTAATGTTTCAGCTAATTTTTCGCCTTCTTTAATTTTTTGACCGTCTTTAACGATTACTTTTGAACCGCCCGGCAAGTTATATACATCACCGCCAAGAACCCAAATTACACCTTGTTTGTTTGTTGTTCTTGAGATGTTGCCTTGTCTGTCTTTCTTTTCATCGGCAACAAAGTCTTCATATATAACTTCACCGCTTAAGTCGGCATTAATATCTTTTGTAGCCTTTTCAGTCAAACGTGAGCCGTCACCTTGAGAAGCAGGTTCGTATGCTGCGAGTGTGAAGCCTTTTTCTACCTTCATACCGTTAGTGAAGAATACTGTTGAACCTGCAGGTATGTGATATTTTTCGGTTCTTTTTGCACCCTTAACTTCGATATCTGCTTCGTAGTTTGCAACATTTACTATATCACCGTGACGGGTTCTTAATTCTCTTGTTTTAACGTTTGATATAACTTCACCGGCAGATTTAGCATCAATGTGCTTCATAGCACCTGAGCCTTTGAATACACCACCTGTGTGGAAGGTTCTCATTGTAAGCTGTGTACCGGGTTCACCGATTGATTGTGCTGCGATAATACCGATTGCTTCACCCACATCAACGAGTTTTTGTGTAGTCATTGCCCAACCGTAGCATTTTTGACATATACCATATTCAAGACCGCAAGTTAAACCTGAACGTACTCTTAATTCTTGCAAGTTTAGGTGCGCAATCTTTTTAATATCATCACGGTTCAGTGTTGTTCCTGATTTTACAAGAACAGTTCCGTCAGTATCTTTGATATCTTCTGCGATTGTTCTTCCCAATAATCTGTCAATCAAAGGTACAATAACAGCATCGCCGTCAACAATAGGTTTCATATTGATTGATTTTGTTGTATGGCAATCTTCTGCACGGATTATAACATCCTGCGCTACGTCTACCAAACGTCTTGTCAAGTATCCTGAGTCAGCTGTTTTTAACGCTGTATCTACAAGACCTTTACGCGCACCGTATGATGAAATGATGTATTCAGTTACGGATAAGCCTTCTTTAAAGTTTGATTTGATAGGCAAGTCGATGATTTGACCTTGTGCGTCTGCCATCAAACCACGCATACCAACCAATTGTGATACCTGTGATAAGTTACCTCTGGCTCCTGAGAATGCCATCATATATACAGGGTTTAATCTGTCAAAGTTTTCAACTACCTGCTCTGTTAATTTTGCCGTTGTTTCTGACCAAGTGTCGATAACTTTTGTGTATCTTTCTACTTCGGTGATTTCACCTTTTAGGTATCTGTTTGTTGATTGTTCAATTTCTTTTTCAGCTTCTTGTAAAAGTTCTTTCTTTGCAGGAGGAACTTGTAAGTCTGCTATGGAAATTGTTGTTCCTGACTTGGTTGCATATTTGTAACCTAAGTTTTTCAAAGCGTTAGCAAGCTCGGCTGTCTTTGCTCCGCCATATTCCAAATACATCTGTGCAAGCAAATTGTTTAGTCCTTTTTTGTCCATTTGTTTGTTAATGTATTCGGGTGTCTTTTTTTCATGAATGTATGTTGTTTCCATTATGTATTTCCTTTTTAATTATTACCTTTATTTACATTAAGCAAGAGCATTTTTAACTGTTTCGTTAAAAATAATTCTTCCTACTGTAGTTTCCATTCTTTCACCTTTTTCATTTCTTACAACGATTTTGTCGTGTAATTCGATTACGCCTACTTCAAGAGCTGAAATTGCGTCTTGGAAGTTATAGAAGTAACCTTTAGGTTCTTGTTCAGGATTTTTCAAGATAGTCAAGTAGTACATACCAAGTACCATATCTTGAGAAGGTGTAATAATCGGTTTTCCGTTTGCAGGAGCCAAAATGTTGTTTGTTGCAAGCATCAACATTCTTGCTTCTGTTTGTGCTTCTATTGAAAGCGGTACGTGAACAGCCATTTGGTCACCGTCGAAGTCAGCGTTGAATGCTGTACATACTAACGGGTGCAATTGAATTGCTCTACCTTCTACAAGTTTAGGTTCAAATGCTTGAATACCTAGTCTGTGCAAGGTTGGAGCACGGTTCAATAGTACCGGGTGTCCGTCAATTACTTCTTCTAATATATCCCAAACTACCGCTTCGGAACGTTCAATTTTCTTTTTAGCTGATTTGATGTTTTGAACATATCCTCTTTCGATAAGTTTATTAACTACAAATGGTTTAAACAATTCAATTGCCATTTCTTTTGGCAAACCGCATTGATTCAAGCTCAATTGCGGACCTACTACGATAACTGAACGACCTGAGTAGTCAACACGTTTACCAAGTAAGTTTTGTCTGAAACGACCTTGTTTACCTTCAATGATATTTGACAATGATTTCAACGCACGGTTGTTAGGACCAACAACGGTTCTACCTCTGCGGCCGTTATCAATCAATGCGTCAACTGCTTCCTGTAACATACGTTTTTCATTTCTTACGATAATTTCAGGAGCGCCCATTTCCAAAAGTCTTTGTAAACGGTTGTTTCTGTTAATTACACGTCTGTACAAATCGTTCAAGTCAGATGTAGCAAAACGTCCGCCGTCTAATTGTACCATCGGTCTTAAATCCGGTGGTGTTACAGGCAATACGTCCATTATCATCCATGTCGGATCTGTTTCTGACGAAATTAGTGCGTCAAGTAATCTTAAACGTTTGATTAATTTGCTTTTTCTTTGAACAGAAGTCACGTTTCCTGCCAATTCTGAACGGATTTCTTCTGCTAGTTCTTTTACATTAATTTCTGATAAAAGTTCTTTAATTGCTTCTGCACCGATACCTACTTTTAATTCGGTTTCTTCGTTTTCAGCAATATAATCTTCGTATTCTTCTTCACCTAACAATTGGAATTTTTTGAAAGGACTTTCGCCGGGTTCAATTACTACATAATTGTTGAAGTAAATTACCTGTTCCAAATCTTTCAATGTCATATCCAAAAGTAAGCCAAGATATGATGGAATACCTTTTAAGAACCAAATGTGTGACACCGGAGCTGCAAGTTTGATGTGTCCCATTCTGTGACGACGAACTTTTGAGTCCGTAACTTCAACGCCGCAGCGTTCGCAGATAATACCTTTGTGTCTTACTCTTTTATATTTACCGCAATAGCATTCCCAATCCTTTGTCGGTCCGAAGATTCTTTCACAGAACAGACCGTCTCTTTCAGGTTTTAAGGTACGGTAATTTATTGTTTCCGGTTTTGTTACTTCGCCGTAGGACCATTTTAAAATCCTTTCCGGTGAAGCTATACTTATTCGTATATAGTCAAAATAATCTATGCTTGTTGACATTATTTTCTCCTTTTATTGGCGGGGATATTATCCCCGCTTAAATTATTTCTAAAGATCACCGAAAGTTGTCGGTGTTTCAAAGAAGTTGATATTCAACAACTCTGAATCGATGTCTGATAATGTGCGTTTTGGCGCTGATTTTCTTAAATCGTCCATATCGCTCATTAAGTCGACTTCTTCACCGTCTTTTTTCGCTACTGTAATATCCAAACCGATACTTTGCAATTCTCTTACAAGTACCTTAAATGATTCAGGAATACCGGGTCTTGGAATATTGTCGCCTTTTACGATTGATTCGTAAGCGCGGTTTCTGCCGTTTACATCATCGGATTTGATTGTTAACATTTCCTGCAATGTATAAGCTGCACCGTATGCTTCCAATGCCCAAACTTCCATTTCTCCGAATCTTTGTCCGCCGAACTGTGCCTTACCACCCAAAGGTTGTTGTGTTACAAGTGAGTAAGGGCCTGTTGAACGTGCGTGAATCTTATCGTCAACAAGGTGGACAAGTTTCAAGATGTATGAAAGTCCTACTGCAACTGGTTCATCAAACGGTTCACCTGTTCTTCCGTCGATAAGTCTTACTTTACCGTCTTCTGTTACCCAATCGCATCCGCTTTCTTTAATACCTTTCAATAATTCGTATTTTGTTGCGATTTCTGATTGAGCTTCGCCGTACATTTCGTCGAATGAAGGTGCTTCGTAGTAGTTGCCTGTTAAATATGCTGCCAAACCTAGCAATAATTCGTAAGTTTGACCAACGTTCATACGTGAAGGAACACCAAGCGGGTTCAACACGATATCAACAGGTGTACCATCCGGCATAAACGGCATATCTTCCTTCGGTAAAATACGTGATACGATACCTTTGTTACCGTGACGTCCTGAAAGTTTATCACCAACTGAAACTTTACGTTTTTGTGCTATGTAAACTCTGATTACTGTATTTGCACCAGGCGGCAATTCGTCGCCTTTTTCTCTGTCAAACACCTTAACGTCGATAACGCGGCCGCCTTCTCCGTGAGGTACTCTTAAAGAGTTATCTTTTACATCTCTTGCTTTTTCTGCAAAGATTGCTCTTAAAAGTTTTTCTTCAGGCGGATGTTCAGATTCACCTTTTGGTGTTACTTTACCGACTAATATATCGTCTGCATAAACTCTTGCACCGATACGAACAATACCGCGTTCATCCAAGTGTCTCAAAGCATCTTCTGAAACGTTCGGAATTTCACGCGTAATTTCTTCCGGTCCGAGTTTTGTTTGTCTTGCATCTATTTCTAATTTTTCAATGTGGATTGATGTGAAGATATCATCGTGAACACATCTTTCTGATAACAAGATAGCATCTTCGAAGTTGTAAC
>CALVAZ010000109.1 GCA_944325675.1 Candidatus Gastranaerophilales bacterium | reverse complement strand
TCGAAAATTCCAAGTATTTCCATAATTCCCTCTATCTTACTTTACTTTTCGGATCCAATATGTCCCTTATTGTATCACCTATCAGGTTAAATGCCAATACCGCAATAAAAATTAAAAATCCCGGAGTCAAAAGCCAAGGTCGGTATATTATATTAGTAAATTCTTGAGCTTCTTTTAGCATATTTCCCCAGCTTGCATCAGGTTGTTGAATTCCCAAACCCAAAAAGCTTAGACCTGATTCGGATAGAATATAAGAAGGTACTGAAAGAGTCATTGCAACTATTACAAAGCTGGTTGTTTGCGGAAGAATATGTTTTATAATTATTCCTAATCTTGATTGTCCTATTGTTTTTGCGGCTTGAACAAACTCTTGATTTTTTATGGAAAGCACCATTCCTCTTACAACTCTTGCAAAACTTGCCCAGCCTATGAGTGCAAGGATTACTACAATCAAGATAAATCTTTGTATACTTGTCATACCTGAAGGTAAAATTGATGCAAGGATTATCAAAAGATAAAAACTCGGGATAGACATTACGGCTTCTGCAAATCTCATCATAATGGTATCAACTTTCCCTCCAAAGTAGCCTGAAATCCCGCCATATAAAAGTCCGATAGGAAACAAGACAAATAATGCCAAAAATCCTATTGTCATAGATATTCTTCCGCCGAATAAAAGTCTTGAATAAACATCTCTCCCGTTAATATCTGTCCCTAATAAAAATAATCGTCCTTCAGGTTCAACACAAACGAGGTGTCTTTTCATCGGAATTATTCCCAAGAACTTATATGGTTGGCCTTGAGCGAAAAATTTTAAGTAATATTTTTTACTTCTGTCTAACCGGTAATTCATTTCAAGCGTGTCTTGATTAAATTCTCTTATATAGTTGTAGGTATATGGTTTTGAAAGTTTTCCGTTCTCGTCTATTGTAAATATCTTTGATGGTGGTACATAAGCCATTGTCCTGTCAGAAAAATCTTTTGTGTATGTCGCCAAAAAGTCTGCAAAAAATAGCGCAAGATATATTATACCCAACAAAATCAGGGCGATTTTAGCAAATTTATCTTTAAGTATTTGTTTTAGAATTTCTCTCATGATTTCACCCTAATTCTTGGATCCGTAATGATTAATAGTATATCTGCGATTAAGTTACCCGTGACGAGCATAATCGCCCCCATCATTAATGATGCCATGACTAAATTTATATCGGATTTCAAAACTGCTTCCAATATCAATCGACCGAGTCCGGGGTATTGGAATACGTACTCTGTAAGTGCAGCACCGCTTAGTAACCCTGCAAATTCAAACCCTAAAAGAGTTATAAGCGGATTAACAGCATTTCGTAGTGCATGTTTATAAATTACCTTGAATTCGCTTAACCCCTTTGCCCTTGCAAATTTTACATAATCGCTATCAAGTACATCCAGCATGTTTGCGCGCATTTGTCTTTGTAATCCGGCAAGAGACAGCGTAAATAAAACGGTAACAGGCAGCACGAGGTGGTGAGTAATATCTTTGGCTTGTCCCCAAAAATTCATATCTGCAAAATTTGCACCGGTCAGACCTCCAATCGGGAACCAACCCGTTTTTACCGCAAATATAAGCATTAATACCGCAAAGAAAAATGATGGTATTGCCATTCCGATACTTGTCAGTACCGTTAATACTCTATCAAAAGGAGTTTTCCATTTTAAAGCAGCCAAAATACCTAAAGGTATTCCTGTAACCCAGGTTAAAAATATTACGATAATCGTTAGCAAGAGGGTATTTGGAATCCTTTCTTTTAGTTTTGTACTGACTTTTTCGCCGTTTGAAGTTATGCCTAAATCACCTTTTATAAATGATTTTGCCCATTTTGCATATTGTATTATTATCGGTTTATCAAGCCCGAGTCTTTGAGATTCCTTTTGTAATGTTTCTTGTGAAACTGACGGGTTCAACCTTAATTCTGCTAAAGGATCAACAGGAGAAAGCCTTATTATGAAAAAGCTTATTAGCGATACTATTATCAAAAGCGGTATCGTTTGTAAGATTCTTTTTAATATGTATTTGAAAATTTCCATTACTCTCCTACGTAAATTTCCTCTATATTATAAGTTACACCGCCAAGTGATGTCGGGAATACGTTTTTAAACTTATCCCGTATTGCAACAATTACCGTTGGCGAATATATGTATATGAAAGGTTTTTCTTCATATATTATCTTTTGATATTCATCGTAATATTTTTTTCTGTCTTCAAATCTTGTGGCCAAAGCACCTTTTATAAATAATTCGTCAATTCTTTTTTCAAACTCATAACGCGGCGAATTTTTGTCTTTTTCAGGTCGCATATTGTACACATGCAGGGTTCCGTCTGACATCATAACGTTTTTCCCGCCGTTAGGCTCGAGTGGTGAACCGGTAAATCCCATTATAACAACATCCCAGTCGAGTGTGTTTACAAGTTTGTTGACTAAAGAATTGAATTCAATCGGTTTAAAGTTAACCTTCATCCCAAGATCTTCAAGGTCTTGTTTTACCATAACTCCTATTGCTTCACGCTCGGTATTACCTGCGTTTGTAAGCATATCAAATTCAACGCGGTTGCCGAATTTGTCGTATAAACGACCTTGTTTATCCCATTTGAACCCTGATTTTTTGAGTAATTCACGTGATTTTTCCAAATCCTTGTCATAAGGTTTTAAATCTTTATTTAAAAAAATAGAGTTTAAACTTTCGGCTGTAAAAAGCGGCTCGCCTATGCCGTTTGCTATGTTTAATACAATATTTTTTCGATCAACCGCGTAATCTACTGCTTTTCTGAAATTTAAGTCGTTGAACCATACTTGTTTTTTAGGATCTACATAGAAGTTTCCTTTATCGTTTTTGCGGTTATTGAGGTTCATTGCAAGATACATTGTTCCTGTATTTGGACCTAAGTTATATATAATAAAGTCAGAATGTGGCTCCATAGCCTTGTAACGAGCTACTTTTGAACCTTGCAAATTTATAACATCAAGCTCTTTTGCTTCAAATTTCAAAACTTCGTTGTTAAGATCCCCGACGATTAAGTAGACAAGTTTGTCAAGGTATGGAAGTTTTTCATTGTTTTTATTTATTATGTAATAATTAGGGTTTCTTTCATACACTACGCGTTGAGCGGGGACGTATTCTTTGAGTTTAAAGGCACCTGAGGTTACAAAATTTTCAGGTTTTGTATTTGTTGACAAAAATGTGTCGAAGTATTCACTGCCTTTTTTTACGGCAGGTTCAAAAATATGTTTCGGGGCTATTGATGTTGAAAGCATCCTGATAAAAGGTGCAAAAGGCTCAGGGGTTATAAATTTGACCGTGTAATTGTCTATTTTTTCAACGGTTGGAAGTTTATCGTCAATAATTATTGAATCACGGATCGAGGTGTTGCCAAGTCCTGCAAGAATTATATCTCGCCACGTGAAAACAACATCGTCTGCGGTTATGGGTTTGCCGTCAGACCATTTTATGCCGTGTCTTAAATTTATTGTATATTCTTTCCCGTCGTCAGAAATTGAAAAAGATTTTGCAAGCTTCGGAATTGGCTGCCCTGTGACCGGATGTGTTGTTAAAAGTCCGTCGTACATAACTTCTGACAGCATTGAGGATATGTTATCCTTAGTATTAAAAGGGTTAAATGTTTTCGGTCCCTCTCCGATTGTTGAAGATGTCAGTGTTCCTCCAAATTGTCCTATCGGAGCTTGGGATTGAAGATAATCAATGCCGTTTATTGTTACATTTTTTTGATTTTCAGGGTAAATGATTTCAGTTTCAGGGCTTGAAGCTTTTGTTGATATAGTGTCTAATTCCGGTATATCACGTTTTATACAAGCTTTTAATAGCCCCGCAATCAAAATTATTACTAAGATAACGTATAAAACCCGTCTCATAGTTTTAGGATAGCACAAAACGTGTTGATAAGTAAATAAGTGAACAAGGTAATAGAGTATTCCGACTAATTTATTTCCATAATAGAATACAAAATCAAGAAAATAATTTG
>CALVAZ010000108.1 GCA_944325675.1 Candidatus Gastranaerophilales bacterium | reverse complement strand
TCATGAAAAATACTTTATATATATAAGGGAAAAACCAAGGGGACAAAGCAATGAGTTTCGATGTAAACGTTTTGAGTTCAAAACCGGTAATCAAAGCCGCAGCGAATATGCAAAACGATGGCGGCGCAGGGAACCTCGGTTATATGAGCCAAGGCAGAAAAGAACAAGAAGAAAAACGTGAAGAAATAAATATCTTCGCCAAAAAGCCTGAATTTGACACTTTAACAATTAGTGGCAAATTGGTAATTCCCGAAGATGAAGATTTCGACTTAACAAAATGGATAAAAGATATAATCTTAAAAATAAAAAATTTGTGGAAATAGGGGAAAAACAACAATAAAAAGCGGCCAAAGTAGCCGCTTTTTTAGTATCAAAAATAAAATATTATTTGTTTATGTTACTATTAAATAATTAAGAATATTTTTATGGAGAGAATTATGATAGAGAACTTTATAACTACACATGGAATGGCGATATCGGGCGCAATTTTATTAATTGCATACGTATTTATCGCAACCGAAAAAATTCAAAAATCAGTTGTTGCTCTAACCGGTGCAGGTTTATGCTTGATAATGGGACTTTTACCATTTCATGGACATTATGACGAAACTGCAGGAATGTACATAAAATCCGTTTTTGATTACATAGCATTTGACGTTATTTTTCTGTTGGTAGGTATGATGATTTTAGTCAATATAGCGAGTCGAAGCGGTGTTTTTAAATGGATGGCACTTCAACTGTTAAAAGCAACAAAGGGTCACCCTAAAGGGGTTTTATTCGCCTTAGCAGCTTTTACAGCGGTAGCTTCTGCATTTTTAGATAATGTTACAACTGTTGTCTTGATGATGCCGGTTACATTTGCAATTGCAAAAGAATTTGAAACAGATCCGGTCCCGTTTTTAATAACAGAAGTTTTAGCTTCAAACATTGGCGGCACGGCAACATTAATCGGAGACCCGCCAAATATCATTATCGGAGCAAGAGCCGGCTTAAGCTTTATGGATTTTGTATATGAATTAACCGATATAGTGACATTAATTTTTCTTGTTTGTATAGGCATTTTAATCTTTATGTTCAGAAAATCTCTCAAAGCCACTCCTGAAAAAATGGCACATATCGCAAATATTGATAATTCAAAAACAATTACAAATAAACCTCTTATGATACGTTCAATGATTGTATTATTTTTGGTTATTTTGGGATTTATAACACATGACACAACAGGGATTCCGGCATATGTTTTTGCATTAACGGGTGCCGCAATTTTGTTAATTTTTGAAAAACCCAAAGAAATTTATGAGGATGTTGAATGGATGACTATATTTTTCTTTGTCGGGTTATTTATTATTATAGGTGCATTTGAAGCAAATGGCGGTATTAGCTTTTTAGCAGATAAATTAATTGAGTTCACGCAAGGAAGTTTAACCGCTGCAACAATGTTCATTCTTTGGGGTTCCGGTATTTTATCAGGTATCGTTGATAACATACCTTATACCGCAACAATGGCACCTTTAATTGCCGAAGTTCAACATACATTACCATATACTGCCGGAATTCATCAGCATCATCCTCTATGGTGGGCACTGTCACTTGGGGCATGTCTTGGCGGTAACTTAACCATTATTGGCGCCGCAGCAAATGTTATAGTTAGTGAAACTGCAGCCTCTAAAAATCATCCCATAACATTTATGAGATTTATGAAATATGGAGCTTTGGTAACATTTATTTCGTTAACATTAAGTTCAATATATTTATATTTCAGATACTTACATTAATCTAAAATTATATAAAAAAAGAGGGTAATTTAACCCTCTTTTTTTATTTCCCTCTAATCAAAAGATATCTTTTACCGGTCAGTAAAATGTCGTATTTAGCGTTTTTCATAACTCTTTCAATATCTCTTTTTTCTATAACAATTACCTTATTTTTATCATCAAGCATATCCGGTGCATTTTCTTCTTCTCTGTAATCAACGGTTCCACTTCCGTAATATAAAAGAGAGTATTTTCTTTCCATATCAACAGCACCGATTTCATAATTATTTTCTTTTGCAAATCTCGCAAATTTTATCAAATCATTTTGGCCAAAAGTATAATCCACTTCAAAAAATTCTTCTGTTGCAAATGCCGAAACAAAAAGAATAAAGCCGACTAATACACCAAAAACTGCATAAGGTTTGTGTTTTTTGACAAATATAAGAGTCAAAACGCCCACAACAAACAAAACTATTATGCAAAACCATTTTATAGTTAAAATATCTTGATATAGCTGTTCAGGTAAATACAAAGGAGTACATAATCCAGCTACAAAAGCAACTAAAACTATAACACCCAGAATATAAGAAGAAATATCAACAGCTTTTGAAAATTTTTCGTAATTATTCCAAATATACCCTCCTATAAAGGCCGCCGGAATGTATATTGGCAATAAATATGTTATAAGTTTTGTACTTGAAGAAGAAAAGAACACCATTATGAATAAAAATGCTATCGAATTTAAGTATAGAAATTTTTGTTCGTCAGTAAGATTTTCAAATCTATAGATTTTAATTGATCTGAATTTCGCAATGATTGCAGCAATAAATGAAAAAATCCAAGGGAAAAATCCCCACAAAAAAGTTATGATAAAAAAGTAAAATGGTTGTTCTCTACCAATTTCTTCAGAAGTAAAAAATCTTTCAATATGGTGTTTGATAATATATTCATGGAAAAATAACGGGTCATGAATCTTAAACATTAACGCATGCCAAGGGACAACAACACCCAGAAAAAGAATTGCTCCGGGAATCCAATATATTGGTTTGAAAAGCTCCTTAAATCTTTTAGCAGCGATAGCCGTAAAAAACATCGTTCCAAAAGGTACGACAAAACCAGGTATCCCTTTTGCCATAACAGCTAATCCTGAAAAAAGATAAAATAACCACCAAAGATATTTTTTACTTTTTTCACTGCAAAAATAAGTTAAAAGTCCAAAACACAGTGAAAATGCGATACACATTGCAAGTACAATATCTAAAATTGCAAATTTTGCCAAAATTACAAATTCCAAGCTGGTTGCAAGGATTAATGAGGATAAAACACCAAATCTACGAGAAACAATTCTTCTTCCTGTAATATAAACAAGAAAAGAAACTAACGTTCCATATAATGCAACCGGAAAACGTGCAGTGAATTCATTTATTTTCCCAAATAATCCGAAAAATAAGCACTCGCCCCAAAAATACAAAGGCGGTTTTTCAAAAAAATACTCCCCATTCAAATACAACGTCATAAAATCCTTTGTTTTGAACATATCTCTTGCCATTGAAACATATCTTGTTTCATCAACATCCATGAGAGCGTATGAACCAATATCATTGAAAAATATGTAATAAAAAGCTATTAATAATCCGATTATCGTAAAAAGTTCAGGGTGTTTTGTAACATATTTCCAAAAACTGTGTTCTTTTAAATTATAAAATTTTTTTATACAAATATCTATAAAACTGTGCATTTATAATATCCTAATAACTCTTCTTACACACTTGTCGATTATATAACAGTATATATTTAGTTGCAATATAGTCACATGTATAATAGAATAACTACATGATTTCAGAAAAGGCTAAAAAAGAACTCGAAAAACTACTCAAAGGCAACGAGAATTTTGTAAATGGTATTCCTACTGCAAAAAATATGTGTCTGCAAACCTTAAGAAAATATGCCCATCATCAAGAGCCTTACGCATGTGTTTTAACTTGTTCTGATTCAAGAGTAGTTCCTGAAATCATATTTGACTGTGGAATTGGAGAGCTTTTTGTGGTAAGAGTTGCAGGAATGACCACCGGCCCAAATGTTATTGAAAGTATTGAATACGCTGTTAAAAAATTAAAAGTACCACTCGTAATCCTCTTAGGCCACGATGATTGCGGAGTTATGAAATATGCAAAAGAACATTATCCTGAACCGATGAAGGATTTTTCATCTATTTTAAAGTGTGTTTATCCTGTTTTGGATAAAAAAGAGGATATATCGTGTCATAATTTTTTTGCACAACAACACACAATTTGGGTTGAAGATTATCTGATGAAACATTCCGTAATTATTAATGAAGCCGTAAAAAATAATGATTTATATATTGCAAAATGTCATTTTAACCATGATACAGGCTTAGTTGAATTAATAAAGGAGTTGTAAAATGAGACGTCTTTTTTATTTTTCCGCATTATTTTTGGTTCTTGCAATTCTGGGATTAACATTCCTGACAAACATTGACATACTCAATCGACGCGGATGCTGTTCAAGCCATGGCGGTGTATGCGGTTGTTCAGGCGGAAGTGCACAATGCTGTGACGGGACTTTAAGTCCGACTTGCGGTTGTGATTAAAAATGTTTTGTAAAATTTTATTATACTAATTATTGCAAGTTTTCCATTCCATTTCTTCATACATTTTTTGAAGTTTGTCATGGTCAGCAAGACGTTTTTCTGTTTCAGCAATTGTTCTGTTCATATCACGTGTAATTTTTTTAAACATATTAACTGTATAAAGACCGGCTTCCCAAGGATCTTCAAGTTTTGCTTTTTTCTTTTTAATAATAGCTAAAACTATTCCTGTAACACCGGCTGCAAAAGCCATAGAGCCTAAAATAATACCAATTGACTTATTCATTTTATTTTCTCCTTAAATTTTTCAATTTTTGTAATCAAAATCTAATTCAAATAATGAAAATTTTCATTACCTAAAGCGATAATTATTCCATTTAATTTTTTACATGCTAGACTATAAACGTAAAAGAAAAAGGAGAGAAATATGATTTCTGAAAAAATGGAAAAAGCTTTCAATGAGCAAATTAACAAGGAATTATTTTCTGAATACTTGTATCTTTCTATGCAAGCATATTTTGAAAGATTAAATTTAACAGGGTTTACAAATTGGATGACCGTTCAAGTTCAAGAAGAACATGCTCATGCAATGGGAATGTATAACTACCTGCACGAAAGAGGCGGAAAAGTTGAACTTATGGCAATTGATAAACCTCAAACTGATTGGAAATCTCCACTGGATGTATTTAAAAATGTTCTTGAACATGAACAATATGTAACCTCAAGAATTAATGCATTAATGGACGTTGCGGAACAAGAAAAAGACCGTGCAGCATTATCCTTTTTGGATTGGTACTTGAAAGAACAAGTTGAAGAAGAAAACAATGTGGGCGGAGTTCTTGCAAAGTTAGAATTAATCGGTGATGATAAACATGCTTTATTATTGTTGGATAAAGATCTTGCGACAAGAACTTTCGTCGCTCCTGTTATAGGTTAATAGGGGAATTTTCTTCCCCTATTTTTAAAATAAGGTAAATTTATGATTAAAACTTTTTCTAAAATTTTTACAGTATTTATACTTTTATGTGGAACTGCTTTTGCTTATGAGGAAGCAAAACAGGTGAGAGCAAGTCATATTCTGGTAAAAACCCGCTCGGAAGCAATACAGATTAAAAAAGATATTGATAATGGCGGAGATTTTGCGTATTATGCCAAAACTTATTCATTATGTCCTTCTGGTCAAAATGGCGGGGATTTGGGTTACTTTTCAAGAGGTCAAATGGTTCAACCGTTTGAAGATACTGCTTTTGAACTTCCTGTCGGAGAAGTTTCCGAGCCTGTTGGTACTGAATTTGGTTGGCATTTAATCAAAGTTACGGATAGAAAATGATTTCATATTACAAATACACAACTAAAATCGGCGAAATATACATATCTGCCGATGATAATTATGTAGTTGGAATATCTTTTAAAGAGCCTGAATACAGGGAAAAAGAAAATCTGCTAACTAAAATGACCTTTAAACAATTAGAGGAATATTTTGAAGGTAAAAGAAAATCATTTGATATACCTATAAAAATTACCGGAACAGATTTTCAAAAAAGGGTTTTGAAAGAATTATTGAAAATTCCATACGGTGAAACTGTTACATATAAAGATATCGCAAAATTAATCGGGAATGAGAAAGCCTCCAGAGCTGTTGGGATGGCAAATAATAAAAACAAAATTATGTTTATAATTCCATGCCATAGAGTAATCGGAAAAAATGGTAATTTAACGGGATACGCGGGCGGCTTGAACTTAAAAAAACAATTACTTGAACTTGAAGCAAAAAATCGTTAAAAAAGCTTAGAATTGACAATATATTTGAAATATGTTAGTATCAAAAATATACTAATGGAGAAAAAATGGAATTAAAAGACCTACCTAAGTGTCCTGTTGAGACAACATTAAAACTTTTGAGTAACAAATGGAAAGTTCTTATTATACGAGATTTGTTAACCGGAACAAAACGATTTGGCGAGCTGAAAAAATCTTTGGGAACAATTACACAAAAAGTTCTTACAACAAATTTAAGAGATATGGAAGATAATGGTTTAGTTGCCAGAAAAGTCTACGCACAAATCCCGCCTAAAGTTGAATATACTCTAACCGATATAGGTTACAGCCTTGCTGTGGTTTTAGACGGAATGGCCGAATGGGGCAGCGGTTACAAAGAATATCTTAAAATTCTCACAAAACAGTCTAAATAGTTATTTAATCAATTTTTGAAGAATAATATGGGGTTAACCTAGGTAACCAACGGGGTACATGTTTCTTATATTCCTCATACTCTTTACCAAAACGTTTAAGTAAGCCCTTTTCTTCTGATAAAGGAAAATAAATCGCATTAAGAATAAAGAAAAATACAGCCCAATATAATAACTCTTTTGAATATAAAAATACAACTTCACCGGCTAAAACTAATAAAACACCTGTAATCATGGGGTTTCTGACATATTTATAGGGTCCTTCTATAATTAATTTTTGTGTGGGAGCCCAAGGTGCGAGCGTTCCTTTGCCAACAGTCGCAAATAATTTTATAGTCCATGCAAGAAAAAATAAACCAACAATTATCAAAATAATTCCCAATATGATTTGCCAAAACGAAACGTAATTATAACAGTACTTGGTAAAATACAGTATAATTGCAGGAATTATCAACAACACACTGAACGGTAAAAATAATATAGCTTTAATCCAACTTGTCATAATAGTAGTTTAACATTTTAATCATAATATTGCAATAAAAAAGAGGAGTAGAAAAAATCTATCCTCTTTATTATTAGCAAGGGAGAGATTCGAACTCTCGACCTCACGGGTATGAGCCGTGCGCTCTCACCAACTGAGCTACCTTGCCACAACTATTTTATTTTCACCGGCCGGTTGGCTCGAGCGCTGCTCTCACAAATTTTTAACTTCTGCTCGCTTCGCTCACGGGAGCTACCTTGCCATATTTTCTGACAGTTTTTATCTTCTCACAAAGAATTTGAATTTTCAAGTATTTAGTTATATAATTTTAGAATAATTAGAGAACAATAATTTTTCATTATGATTAAAGATTTAACAAAAGGTGCACCACTAAAGCTTATACTGCTATTTTCAGTTCCGCTTTTAGTCGGAAATATTTTTCAACAATTGTACAATCTTGCAGATATTGTTATCGTGGGGAGAACGCTTGGAGTGAACGCCCTTGCGGCTGTTGGGGCTGTTGCACCGTTATTTTTTCTTATAATGTTTGCTATCACAGGTATGACGAACGGTTTTGCAGTTATAACCGGACAAAAGTTTGGTGCCGGAGATATTTATGGGGTTAGACGTTCAGTAGCCGTATCAACTGTATTAAGCACCATAATCACAATATTTTTCTCATTATTATGTATTTTTTTAATGAAATACATTTTATTCTTTATGAATGTTCCGAAAGAAATTTTTCATGATGCTTATTGGTATATTCAAATTTGTGTTATGGGGCTTATTGTTGCAAATTTTTATAATCTTCTTGCAAGTGTCGTAAGAGCACTTGGTGATAGTAAAACTCCTTTGTATTTTTTAATTGTTGCCTCTATACTTAATGTATTCCTTGCTTTACTATTTATTTTGGAATTTCATATGGGCGTGCCGGGTTCTGCTATCGCTCTGGTACTTTCTCAAGCTTTTTCTGTATTGCTTTGTGTTATATACATCAAAAAACGTTTTCCCATTTTGCATTTAAAAAAATCCGATTTTTCGTTTAAAAAAGAAGAACGAAAAAATGATTTTGCTTTTGTTATGGAGCATCTTGAAGTCGGATTTCCGATGGCAATGCAATTTTCAGTTTTGGGTATCGGAATTTTAATCATACAAAGTGTATGTAATACCTTCGGCTCCAGTGTAATAGCCGCTATGACAGCGGCTTTGAGAATTGAACAGATTGCAACAATGCCAATGTTGTCTTTCGGTGTCGCAATATCTGTATTTGTGGCACAAAATTTTGGTGCTAAAAATATTAATCGTATAAGATACGGTGTTATAAGAAGTTCTTTAATTAACCTTTTGCTCAGTATAGCAATGGCTTTTGTCATGAAATATTGGGGCAGTGATATTGTTGGAATATTTATAGGAAAAGAAAAAACCGAAGTTATTAATATTGCACATGAATACCTTTGGATAAGTACTTTGTTTTACTTTTTCTTAGGCCAAATTTTTATATTCAGAAATGCTCTTCAAGGTATGGGAAGACCTCTAATTCCACTGACATCTTCGTTTGCAGAACTTATGATAAGATCTTTTGCGGCAGTGTATTTGGCTGTAAAATTCGGTTACTATGGAATGTTTTATGCAGGTCCTATCGCTTGGTTAACAGCTTCTATAATTCTTTCAATCGGTTATTTTATCAATATTAAAAAACTTATATTTAAATATAATATGCAAAATTAATTACCTGAATTTTTAAACAAGTTATCGGTGCAAAAAATCTATAAGCGGATTATGGTAAATAAAAAGGAGAAAATATGACCGCTATAATAGAAGATATAAAAGCCCGACAAATTCTTGATTCCAGAGGCAATCCAACAATCGAAGTTGAAATGCAGCTTCCGTTTAATATAAAAGGGAAAGCCTCTGTTCCTTCCGGAGCTTCAAAAGGCATACATGAAGCTTGGGAACTGCGCGATGGTGATATTTCAAAATATAATGGCAAAAGTGTTTTAAAAGCCGTTGAGAATGTAAATAAAAAAATTGCACCTGATCTGGTGGGAAAAGATGCCTTATCCCAATCTTTAATAGATGAAATAATGATTAATAAAGACGGCAGCGAAAATAAATCAAAACTAGGAGCAAACGCAATTTTAGGAGTTTCACTTGCAACAGTAAAAGCCGCTGCTAAAAGTTTAAACTTGCCATTGTACAAATATCTTGGTGGTATTAATGCGGTAACCTTACCTACACCAATGATGAATATATTGAATGGAGGTGTTCATGCAGACAACAACTTGGATTTTCAAGAATTTATGATCGCACCGACAGGTGCTGAAAGTTTTGAACATGCTGTGCAGATTGGTGCTGAAATTTTTCATGGATTGAAAAGTTTACTCAAATCTAGGAATTTGATAACTTCAGTAGGCGACGAAGGAGGATTTGCTCCTCAATTAAGATCAAATGAAGAAGCTATCGAAATAATAATTGAAGCTATTTATAAAGCAAATTATTCGACTGATGATGTAAAAATTTGCATTGATGCAGCATCAAGTGAATTTTTTGAAAATGACAAATATTTTTTAAAAGGTGAAAAACGTTCATTTTCAAGAGAAGAAATGGTCGATTTTTTACTAAATTGGGTGAACAAATACCCAATCATATCAATTGAAGATGGTATGGCAGAAGAAGACTGGGAAGGGTGGAGACTTTTGACAGAACAACTTGGAAATAAATGTCAACTTGTAGGTGACGATTTATTTGTAACAAATAAAAAAAGACTTATTCAAGGAATAAAAAAAGGTGTTGCGAATTCAATTTTAATAAAATTAAACCAAATAGGAACACTTTCTGAAACATTGGAAACAATCCGAATGGCAAACTTAGCAGGTTATTCTTCAATCATATCTCATCGCTCAGGAGAAACTGAAGATACCTTTATTGCAGATTTGGCTGTTGCAACTAACTGCGGACAAATTAAAACCGGTTCACTTTCAAGATCGGAACGTGTTGCAAAATATAACAGACTAATTAAGATTGAACAAGAACTTGGACCTTCAGCTAAATACTTTGGATTGCAAACATTTAAGGGACAAAATTTCTCAAATGCGCATAATTTTTAATATGTAAAAATATGTAACGATACCCATAAAAATCTTAAAGAAAAATTCTTACACAGCCGATAAATTGTATGTAAGATCTTTAAGGAGAAGTGTATTATGGACGAAAAGAAAATTATGAGCGAAGAAGATTTAATGGTTGATTTTGCTGAAATGACAAGTTTCGATTTCAATTCATTAGACGCTAATCAAATGCAAGATTTGCACAGAATTACAGACAGCGAATATTGTGAAAAACCTTATGCATTTAAGTTTGGCAAATTTGATTTGGCAGATTTGTTCAAATCTTTTGTTGCACAAAAAGAGATGTAGGCTCGTTGATATAGGGAGTTATGTGTATGGAAAATTTTGACGATTTGTTTGCAGAAAACTGTTTTCTACCTTGTATTGGTGAAGCAGAACCTAAGCAACATGCATATGTAAGGCGGCAAAAAAGTTTAGACACATTACTTGCAGAACTGGAAGTGATAAAGAACAATATAGAGGAGATAAAAGCCAAGGAATGGCATCTGGCAAAACTGATGAAATTCCACAAAGAGGGACTTGCCCCTCAATAGGCTACCGGACTGAAAAGTACCCCATCTGGGGTACTTTTTTAAAATTTAATAGGATAATCATCAGGAATTTTCCAATTATTCATTTTTAGTAACATGGTACAATAGGTTCCACCATTTGCACAGCCATATGTTTCCGCATTTAATAATTCCTCTCTAAGATCATTATCGTTTTCTGGAATTACCGACTTGTTACAATTTTTTTCACTGTCGTATTCAACGTTATACCACCAATAGTATGCATCAAAGCCTTTATTCAGGAACCTTGAAGACCCCGGGCACATATTTGCAGCCTGCGTGTCTTTGCCATTAGGATTTAAAAGAAAATCAAAATAATCTTTGCCAAGAATACGATCTTTATCATTAATAAATAAATTAGAATTAATATAAAAGGCAATATGAACCGAAACATCCGAAAGTTGAGCTATTTCCATACCAGTACCGTTAGGAAAAACTACAAAATATGATGAATAATTTGAATTTCCAATATATTTATCAGGTTCAAAAGCCTTCGTAACTCTTAAATAATTTTTTAAATATTTATTAAAAAAATCTTCAGCGGTGGTGATAGACCAATTTGAAATAGAACCATTATCTATTTCAGATAATTTAATTGCTTCGGTCATAGTCGAATAAAATTTTATAACTTGTTTCTCTACCTCACTTTTTCTGTAATCAGACAATAATGTTGGTATGGTCATAGCCGCAACAATACCCATTATTCCCAGTGTAATTAATACCTCCGCTAATGTAAATCCTTTTATTAATCTATAATCCCCTATATTTAAACTATGGTTTTTATTTGATAATGTGTTAAGTTCCTTGTTATTTCTATTTAGAGGAGACGCCCCCCCCCGTTGCGTTTCATAATTATTTGCATTGTACTTCCTCCTTATTGCCAATTATACCATATTTTCTAGCATTGTAAATATCTTAACAATAAAAAGCACTTCTTTCGGAGAGAAGTGCAACAATTACTTTGTCAGAAAATGGAAAAAAGGAGTATTCTTATGCCAATTGAGGTTTACCGCTTATATTTATCAAAGCATCTATAACTTTGGGCATTTGGCAAACAAAGGAATAATTACCTTTTGCTAATGAGCATTTTTTGCAATCACAATGAATGCTGTAGCATTCCAATGCTTGTTCAGTCCAGTTTTGAGTTATAGATTCAGAAATCTCACCGTTGTGTTGGGGATGAAAATCTTCTTCCTTACCCAAGTACTCTCTCATACAAAACAACCCCACAGATTACCTACCCATGTTTATTTTAACGGGTCAATCTTTTTATTTAATCCTCTGTTTAATGTATATTTATAAAACAATTTTAAACATTTAAAAATTTATTCAAAATCAGTTCATTGTATCTATGGTCAATTGAACTGAAAGGATAAACTTCTCCACCAAATTCTTTTTCAACCTTTTTGATTATGCCTTGAATTTTTGGTTTTGGGACGTAATCTATTTTGGTTACAATGGTAAATATCGGCAAATCATAAGCCTCAACCCATTCCCTCATTTGAAAATCGTTTTTTTGAATATCATGCCTGCCATCTACTAACTGTACCAATGATTTTATTTGAGAACGGTTTAACAAATATTCTTCTAAATATTTTTGCCAACGGTTTTGGGCTTCTTTTGAAACTTTAGCGTAACCGTATCCCGGTAAATCCGCAATAATAAATTTGTCAGAAAAATCGAAAAAATTTATTAACCTTGTTTTTCCGGGAGTATTAGATGTTTTTGCAAGTTTTTTATTATTAGCTAAAGCATTTATAAAAGAGGATTTTCCAACATTAGAGCGACCCAAAAGCGGATATTCATTGAGTTGAAAATCGGGACATTGACTCAATCTTTCAGCACTGATAATAAATTTTGCCTGCATATACGGTGTCATTTAAGTGCCTTTTCCTTTTGTTCCTTTAGTCTGCGTTTGTACAAAACAGTTTGAAATAGACTATACATGTTATCACTGTTTACAACAGTAATTTGAGTTTTTTTATTCATAAAATCTACATTAACAGAAGGTTTATTGCTAAATATATTTGTTTTGATATTTACAATCTGAAAAAGCCCCTCAGTTAATACACTTAGAGGCTCTCTCAAAAATATTTCAAATGTCTTTCTGATATCAAATTGTTTCATCAGATGGTTTTATTTTACTTTCTTTTTATATTTTTCAATTTTTCTGGTTACAGTGCCTTTATCCGCTGCATTTGGACTATAAGCTAAATATTGAGTATAGTACTTAACTGCACCTTGATAGTTCTTTTCAGCTTCATATGCCATTGCTTTTAATTTTGCAATTTCTGCAGAATTGTGGAAGAAGTCAATTGCTCTGTTGCAATATTCTATTGTAGAAGCATAATTTTGTTCTTTATATTGTCTTCTTGCAACATCCAAAAATTCGTTTGATTTTATTTCGCAAAGATTAATGTAATCTATACCGTTTTTAGCAACCTGATTATTTGGATCTTGTTGTAACACTTTTTGCAAAGCCGTTCTTGCAGTTCTGAATTGCTTGTTGTGTAGAAGAATTTCAGATAGGTACAAATAATCATCAGTTGTTTTTGAGAAATTAATAGCATTTTCAAAAGTATAAACTGCGTCCTTTTCTCTACCTAAAGCTAAGTAAGCTTCACCCTTTATTACTGTATCCATCAAACTGTTACTTGCTGATTGAATTATGTAATTCAAACTTTCGGTTGACATTGGCACTTGGTGAGTGATTCTGGCTAACTTAATTTTTGCAAGGTGTAATTTTAAATCATCAGGTGTTTTTTCGATTGCTTTGTTTACGTAATCATAAGCCAAGTAAACATCTTTATTTGTTGTATATGATTCACTATCAGCGGTATCTTTTGCCATTTCATAATATGTATTTGCAAGTCCTATGATAGCGTCATCATTATATGTTTCATCACCGAGCAATTTTGAATAATATTCAAGTGCTTGATTATATTTTTTAGTCTCTAAAGACATGTTAGCAACTTTATATATTCCGTCTTTATAATTCGGGTTAATTACAATAGCTGTCTTTAACTGTTCCATTGCAAATTCAGAATCGGCTCTGCGTTCATAAACTCCTGCCAAATTTATGTATGGACGTGAATTTTCAGGTTTTACCGCTACTGCTTTTTTGAATGAATTAATTGCAGCAGGCTGGTTTCCTTGTCTCAGATATAATTCACCTTGTAAGTTCAATGCCGGAGATGAATTTGGATTAATATGGATTGAGTGGTTAATCCAAGTCAAAGCTGCAGAATAATTCTTTCTTCTTGCTTCAACTTGTGCCAAATGGTACATTGAAGTTGGGTTATGTGAATTATATTTTAAGGATTGTTGAAAATATTTTTCAGCTTCATCCAACTTATCATCCATCATTGCAAGGTTACCAAGATTATCATATGCAGGTGCAAAATCAGGTTTGATTTGCAATGCTACTTTGAACAATTCTTCTGCATCTTTTTTGTTACCCAATCTTAATGTTGCAACACCCATTGCATTATATGCTTCAAAATGGTTACCATTTAAGTTAACTGCGTTTACAAATTCTTTAATTGCGTTTGTAGTTAAATTTCTTGAATTTTTAATATACTCAACATCAGAAGATGTTTGTCTTAGCATATATATAAGACCTTGAGCGTAATGTAAATCCGCATTATTAGGATATTTTTTAATCAATTTATCCAATTCTGTTTGAGCCGGAGCAAGTTTATATTGCTTGGCCAACGAAACAACTTGTAAAGCTTGAGCATCAATATCATTTGGATTTTGTTTTAAAAGATTATTCAACGCCGCATCAGCTTGTGAATAATTATTATATTCAATCATTTTGCTGATTTCCGGATATTTTTGAGAAACTTTATTTTTTTCAACCTTTGCTTCCAAATCTGCAGAAAATGCTGTAGCCCCGCAAAAAATTCCTGTAAGAACCATTGCTGATACCAATAACTTTTTACAACTCATATTATCTCCTGATTTTTTTACTATTCTAAATATTCTAGATATATTGTATAATATATGTTATAAAAAAGCAATACGGTGAATGATGGGTTTAAATTCAAATTCAAAGCAAGATTTAGAAGATTTCAAATCTTACATATTGGTTGAAAAAAATTTTTCAAAACATACGGCAAAAGCCTACTGTTCGGATGTTTTAAGTTTTCTTATATGGATAGATGATGAATCATGCGAAAATGTAAATTTTTCAAAAGTTAGAGATTATCTGCGTTTTATACAAAAATTCAATTACAAAAAAACAACCATAGCCAGAAAAATAGCATCCATTAGAACCTTCTACAAATTTCTTTACAGAGAACGCAAAGTAGATTCCAATCCTGCAATGAATTTAACATCACCTAAAAGACCCAAGTCTTTACCAAAATTTTTAACACCTGATGAAATAGAAAAAATTCTTAATAATGTGAAAATTGATACCCCATCAGGTTTCAGAAATCGGGCTATATTAGAACTTTTATGGGCAACCGGAATGCGAGTATCCGAACTTAGCGGACTCAATTTTGGTGATTTAAACCTTGAAAATAATGAAATTCGTGTTTTTGGTAAAGGTTCTAAAGAAAGAATTATACTTGTAACAGATAGAGCAAAAACTTATCTTGAAAGATACATAGATTCAGCCAGAATGTTAATTCCAAAAGGTTACAGAATTGAAGATCCGACAGAAAACTCTCCTGTATTCATAAATAATACGGGATATAGACTACAAACTAAGACAATTCGTAATGTAATTAATGAGATTGTCGAAAAAATTGAATTGCCCAAAAAAGTTACACCTCACGTTTTCAGACACAGCTTTGCCACTCATTTGATAGAAAACGGTGCTGATTTACGTGTTGTACAAGAACTTTTGGGACATGCCAGTATCTCTAACACTCAAATTTACACCCATGTTTCTATGCAACATATGAAAGAAGTTTACAACGAAACTCACCCAAGAGCTTAGATTTTATTTTTTATCATATAAGGATTTGTTTGATTTAATCAACAATAAAAGTGGAATAATTATAAAACACATTAATCCAAAAATTCTAAAGGAATCCATAAATGCCCATAATGTAGATTGTTGAATTAACTGTTTATAAAGCATTGTTTGACCCATATAATTTGCAACAGAAGATTCTACATATTGTGACAAGGCACCAGCGGTGCTTTGCAGTTTCATTAAATAAACCGAATTTAATTCAGACAATTTACCAACCATCATATACTGATGCATTTGTGAAAACCTGGATATCATCGTTGCAACAAGAGATGTCCCTATTGCACCACCTATTGTTTTTAATAAATTTTGAATACCGCTTGCGTTAGTCATTTGATCATTTCTTAACGTGTCAACTGACAAATTAATAATAGGAATCATCGCAAGTCCCATACCCATACCCATCAAAAAGTTAGGAATCATAATATTCATACTTGATATTTGCAGGTTCAAAAATCCTAATACGAGTCCACCGGTACCTATTAATGATAGCCCTACCATAACCAATAATCTGTTGCTGACTTTGTTAGAAATATTTGCGACAATAACCATTGATAACATACTTCCAAGACCTCTTGGCATCATGGAATATCCGCTTAAAAATGCAGTATAACCCATCATACTTTGTAAAAATTGTGGTAGTATGGCAATTGAAGCATATAAAACTGCTTGAATAACGACCTGTATAGCAGTTCCTGCAAGAAAATTCATATCTTTAAAGACACTTAAATCTATCAATGTATCTTTGCGAACAATTTGGGAAATAAAAAATAAAATACCTGCTATGCAAGAAATAGTAAATAGCCAGCAAATCCAAGGAGCATTAAACCAATCGGCATTATTTCCTTTATCAAGTACTATTTGTAAACACATAATCCAAACAATTAATAAGAAAAATCCTAATGCATCAATCTTAACCCCTTTTTGCCGACGCGCATATGGCGGATCAAACAGCAATTTTTTACACATTATTGCAGCAATGCAACCAAACGGAACATTAATAAAATAAATCCAAGGCCAAGTCCAATTATCAGTAATCCAACCGCCTAAAACAGGACCTACGATTGGCGCTATGATTATCCCCATTCCAAATACGGCCATAGCTTTTGCACGGTCTTTTTTAGGGAAACTTTCCAACATAATTGCCTGAGATATAGGAACAATTCCACCACCTCCAAAACCTTGTAAAATTCTTGCTAAAACCATTGTCAACAAAGAATTAGCCAAACCACAAAGTAATGAAGCAAAAGTAAACAGCAAAATACTGATTATAAAGAAATTTTTGCGACCAAACACCTTGCTGAACCAATCAACCGCAGGAATAACAATACCACTTGCAATGATGTAACTAGTTAAAATCCATATTGATTCATCACGAGTAACCGAAAAGCTTCCTGCCATATGGGGCAAAGCAACGTTTGCTATAGTTCCGTCTAAAACAAATATGAAAACAGCTAACAATACCGCACTTGTAGACAGCCAAGGGTTTTTTGGATAATATTGGTTTTCTTCTGTTATTTCTTCAGCCATATATAAATTGTTTTATTTTCTATCTTACTCTAACTTTTGGAACAACTGACATGCCTGGGACAATATTATATTGTTCAGGGTCAATTTCTTCAGTAAATATAATTTTTACGGGAACTCTTTGAACAATTTTTACAAATGAACCTACAGCATTTTCCGGAGGGAACAGGCTTGCTTTTGCACCTGAACTTCTTTGAATACTGTCAATTTTCCCTTTGAATATTTTATTTGGATATGTGTCAACCTTTATATCAACAGGTTGCCCCGGTTTCATATGTCTTAATTGATTTTCTTTGAAATTTGCTACAATCCAAATATCATCAGGCACAATTGTAAATAAAGGAGTACCGATTTGAACATACATTCCTTTTTCTACTCTCCTTGAAGCAACTGTTCCTGATTGAGGTGCGTAAATATTTGTATAAGAAAGATTAACTTCAGCTTGATCTTTCTGCGCTTTCAACACCTTCAAGTCAGCATCCGCAACTTTGCTGTCGTTATCTGAAAATAAAGATTGCTCTGCTGTTACTAATTGAGCCTTTGAATTATCATATTTTGCCTGCGCTGCATCAAGAGCTTGTTTTGATACTGCACCTGCCTCATACAAATTTTTATACCTGTCTAAATCTTTTTTAGCAACTTCTATATTTGTATTAGCAGCATTCAAATTAGCTTTCGCGTTTTGTTGATTTAACAAAGCTCTTTCATATTGCGCCGTCATTTGATCTACCTTAATTTTATAGTCAGTATCATCAATTCTGGCGACCAAATCACCCTCTTTAACTCTCTGGTTATCTTTTATTAAAACTTCAACAATTTGTCCGCTAACCTTTGGTGCTACTGAAACAGTTGTTGTTTCAACATAAGCATCATCTGTTGATTGAAATTTTATTGCATCAACAATAAAATAAGCAACGAGAGCTAATACTACAATACCTAAAGTGATTAGCACCGGCTTTTTTAGTAATTTGTTTTCTTTTTTTTCTTCATTATTAATATTTTCTTGTTTAATTTCGTTTTCTTCCATTTTTAACCTCTATATTTTTAATTCTAATAATTTTTCTAGTGAAACTCTGAATTTTTTCAAGCTAATCTGTAAATTTTCAACATCATTTTCTGAAAAAATCTCTTCTCGATTATGAAGCAAAGCCTTTTCAAATTTCAAATTTATTTCATTTAATTTTTTATAACCGGCTTCTGTCATAGCCATTTTACGAACTAGACGGTTATTTTTTGTATCAACAAACCTAGTAATCAAGTCTTTAGCTTCAAGTGAATTTAAAATTCTTCCTGTATTTGCTCTATCTTTAAATATTAGTTTCGCCAAATCTCTTTGACAAATTCCACTATGACATGAAATAACATCCAGTGCAGAATATTCTTCAGGTACAATATCAAAATTAAGTTTATTGAACAACTGAGCAGCGACAAGTTTAATAATTTTAGCTGTTTGTTCTATATCGTAATGAATACTTTCTGTATAGTGTTTTATAACTTTTTTCATATTTCCTTTAAAATTTTAAAACTATGTTGTAAAAAAAATATGTTGCATTTACAACAATATTATGCTAACATATGATTATTAAAAATGCAAGCATTAATTTGTATAAAGGAAGATAAATTGAAAAAGGCAATAATAATAACACTTTTAGCTAGTTTTATAACACTTGATATAGCACCTGTTTTTGCAATTGATGATGTAAAAAAATCCACCGCAACTCCAAAACAGTTCAAAAGCATGGTTAAGAAAAATAAAAAAAGCAGTAATGATTATAAATATGCATATGTAAACATGAATTGGTGGAATAATTTTAATGATGATTACTTAAATGATTACATAATAAGAGCAATTCAAAACAACCATGATTTAAAAATGGCAACAATAGCAGTTGAGGAATATTATCAACAAACAAGAATGCAATTTGCCAAAGAATTGCCGAGTGCTACTGTCGGGTACTCTCCCAATATAGTTAAAATGCCGGGCAGTACGTCAACAGAAGGGGCTTTTGCAGCACCTGCTCTTGTCCAATACGAATTAGACATTTTCCTAAAAAATAGAGATAAAACAAAATCTGTTAAAAAATTGTGGGAAGGTTCACAGCTTGATGAGAGAAGTGCATATATTTCTGTCGCTTCAGCCGTCGGAACAAATTATTTGAATATAGTTAAATTAGACAAACTAATTGAATTACAAGAAGAAATTGTAAAAGATAGAAAAGAAATTTATGACTTGATGATGCTAAGTCACAGTGAAGGATTGACTTCAACTGCAGACACCGTCAGAGCAAATAAATCTTACGTTGTGGGAAATACAGATTTGATAGAGTTAAAAAAACAACGTGAACAGCTTTTACATCAAATGTGTGTGTTAATTGGTGAAAGTCCTGAAAATGCAAATAAAATAGAAAGAAATTCACTTGACAATTTGGATTATACCGGAGTAATTCCAGCCGAAATATCTTCTGAAATAATTGTGCAAAGACCTGATTATATGAAAGCTGAAAAAATGGTTGAAAAAGCCGGAATTGATGTCCGTGTTGCAAAAAAAGAATTCCTGCCGACAATTAGCCTTTCAGGTTTGGCCTTGTTTAATGCAACAACATTTGGTAGTTTATTCACAACCAAAAATATGCTTGGAGCGCTGGGTGGATTCGCAATGCTCCCATTATTTACCGGCGGTTTAAGACTTGCTAATCTAAGATATAGCAAAGCTGAATATGAAAGAATTTTAGAAAATTATTATAAAACTAATCTCACAGCGATACAGGAGGTTAATGATTCACTTGTAAGCATAAAAATGGACAGAGAAAAAATGGATGAAACCTTAAAACAGGCCTTATTAGAAAAAGCCGATTTTGGGTACAATCAACAAAGATATGAACAAGGAACAATTTCAAAACTTGATTTAATTCAAGTTAAGGAAAATCTTCTTGTTATGGATAAATTAGTAGCAACAAACAAAATAAATTGCTTTGTAGATTACATAGGATTGTACAAGGCAGTAGGAAGCAAATTATAATCTAAAATCTAAATCATCACCTCTTTACTTTAAAAGTGAAACCTGCCGGCAAATATGCCGGTTTTTTTTATGCAGGAATTTTTTGAAGTAATTTTATATCAAGACTTTCGTTTGAGTTTTTGAACATAAATTTGTTAATGCTGCCTAATTCAATACGCTTTAAGGGTTCACTTCTAAAAAGTATCTTTTGATTTCCAAAGGTATTCAAAATAATATAATTTTTTATGGAAAAATCGTATTGAATTGTAATAAAAACTTCATATTCTAAATCCAGTTGAAAGTTGCAGCCGGAATTTGTACCTATTGTAATAACATTTTTATCTGAAAAAATTTTTTGATTTTTATTTGAAGAAATTATTATATCCATAATTCAAATTATAAAAATAATTAAAAAACGCAAACAATATCCGATTGGGTATAAAATCATCTGTTTAAATGGTTGATTTTTTTAAAAATATTATTAATATAGTTGTGAGGTAGCATAAATAAGAGGGCATTGTTATGTCAAATTACTCAGGAAATTCTTTGTTAACCGGTATTTACGCAGGTTTAACAAATACGTATTCATATCTTGCACAACTTAATCCCGATGGTGTAACTCTGGACAGTATTTCGAGTGCAAGAACAGATTCAAAAAATTATTTGAATTTAAATCAAAGTTTTGCATCATATTTGCAAACTAATTTTAATGCAATAGACAAAGATGGTGATGGTATAATCGGTTCTGATGAAATAACCAATTACACAAATACCTTAACCTCACAAGGCTTAACTCGAGCCCAGTTAACTCAACTGGCAGCATCAGGAGCTTCAGGTTTGTCATCCGACACCATTAACAATATCTTGGAACATTTTGATGAAATGGACACAAACCATGACGGTAAAGTAACAAGTGCTGAAATTGCCGCATACGGTTACGGGGCCTCAAAACAAGAAAAAATTGATGAATTTAATTATCAAAAAGCAACGAATATGTCAACTTTCTACGCAGATGAATCTTCTTCAACACCTGATTCTTACAGCATGTTAAGTTACAGATATAAAAATTATAATTCTTAGTAACAAAGTATAAACCATCCTTGTATCCTTTAGGTTTATACAAAATAGAAAAAGGAAATCGGTCAATGTAAAATTTGACCGTTTTTTATTAAAAAGACCGGATAAACCGGCCTTTTTATATATTATTTAACAGATTTTGCAACTTCTGAAGTTATATCGTCACCACCATATAAAACAATATTTTTAGGTAGGACAAGATTATAATTCAAACCTTTTGCTTTTTCCACAATAATTGATTTTATATGACTGTCTATTTGCATTAATTTTGTATTATATTCATTATCTAAAGCTAATTTTTGGTTATTTATGTCATTTCTGTACTTTTCTTCAAGTTGAGCAATTTTTGCAGGATCAGTTTCTTTTGCTATTTCTTCCCTTGCTTTGTCAACGGTAGCCTTCATTGCGTCTAATTTCTTTTGCTGTTCTGCTTTCAAAGCATTCACTTCGGAAGATTTGGATATCAAAGATTGTACGTCAACAACTGCAACTCGATAACCTGTATCTGAAATAGCTTTACTGTTTATTGAATATCCGGCAACAAATGATATCAAACAAATTATAATAAACCAAAGATGTTTTTTCATAGATAAATCCTTTCTTTTGACAAATACATGTTATCCGCCTTTTTTAACTTTTTAAAATTGACCGGTTGGGCATAAAATACGTTTTGCGAAATTTTTATGTTTTAGTTAAAATACAGAATATAAGAGAAGGAGAATTTTATATGAAAAAATCAATCAAAGATTTAGGCGACATCAAAGGAAAAAGAGCTCTTGTAAGAGTTGATATTAACGTTCCTTTGGATGCAGACAAAAATGTCACTGATGATACAAGAATTCAGGCTATTTTGCCTACTGTAAATTATTTAAAAGATAAAGGTGCAAAAATTATTCTTATGGCACACTTAGGCAGACCAAAAGGTGAAGTAAATCCTGAATTTTCTTTAGCACCTGTTGCAAAATACTTGTCAAAAGTTTTGGGTGAAGAAGTTTTATTTGTTTCAACTCCTGTTGGTGAAGGTGCTGAAAAAGAATTAGCAAACTTAAAAGACGGTCAAGTAGCTTTGTTAGAAAACATTCGTTATTACAAAGCTGAAGAAGCAAAAGATGATGATATGACTTTTGCAAATGAACTTGCAAAACTTGGTGATTTTTATGTTAACGATGCTTTTGGCGCAGCACACAGAAATCACACATCAACCGCTAAAGTTGCAAAAGTTGTAAAACCTGCAGTTTCAGGTCTTTTGATGGAAAAAGAATTGAGATGCTTATCACAAGCACTTGATAATCCTACAAGACCATTTACTGCTGTTGTTGGCGGAGCTAAAGTTTCGTCAAAAATAGGCGTTTTGGAAAACTTAATCGACAAAGTTGATAACTTAATTATCGGCGGCGGTATGGCTTATACATTTATAAAAGCTAACGGCGGTAAAATTGGTAACTCAATTTGTGAAGACGACCAATTGGAAGTTGCAAAAGCTATTGAGAAAAAAGCTGCTGATAAAGGTGTAAAACTTGTTATGGCAACTGATGTTTTAGTTACTGATGATTTTTCCGGTAACGGCACAAATAAAGTTGTTGATATAAGAAATATTCCTGACGGATTTGAAGGCGTTGACGCAGGCCCTGAATCTCAAAAAGCGTTTGCTGATGTTATTAAAGAATCAAAAACAATTCTAATGAATGGCCCTGTTGGTGCTTTTGAAAATCCTGCATTTGCTGAAGGTACAAAAGCTGTATTGAAAGCAATTGTAGAAGCAACTAAAAACGGTGCCATTTCTGTTATCGGTGGTGGTGATTCTGTTTCTGCAGCTAAAAAATTCTGCAATGCTGAAGATTTTACACACGTTTCAACAGGCGGCGGAGCTTCTTTGGAATTTATCGAAGGAAAAGTTCTTCCGGGTGTTGCAGCTTTGGATGACAAATAATAGTTTGTTTATTTTTGATAAAAAGACGGTTAATTAAATGACCGTCTTTTTTTATTTCTCAATAACATTTTTAATAAATAATATTTATGCTAATATGTAAATATGCTTAAAGAGTGGAGGTTAAAGGAAGATAAAAGCGGTGAAAAGTCTTTAATAAAAAGACTCTTGTTTTCACGCGGAATAAAAACCCCTGAGGAAATAAATTCTTTTCTTAATCCGCTTGAAACAAATCTTACAGACCCTGCAGTTTTTTCAGATATGAACAAAGCTGTTGAGAGACTTTCTAAAGCCATTGATAATAACGAAAAAATCATAATTTATGGGGATTTTGATGCAGACGGTGTTACATCAACCTCTCTTTTGTATAAAACTTTCAAATATCTTGGTGCAGATGTAAATTATTTCATACCGGATAGAGACAAAGAAGGTCACGGCTTTGATACAAAAGCCCTTGTAAAACTTATGACAACAGCAAAACCAAAGGTTATAATTTCTGTTGATTGCGGGATTAGTGATGTTGATGCAGTAAATTTTATAAACAGCTTTAAAATAGACGTTATTATAACTGATCACCACGAAGCACCTGAAAAACTTCCAAAAGCTTTTGCAATAATTAATCCAAAGGCCCCAAATGCTCTTGATGAAAACCTTTCGGCAAAAGAAATTGAAAATTTGACCTCTCTTGCCGGTGTTGGTGTTGCTTTTAAAGTTGCTCAGAGTCTTTTAACTCATTATAAAAAAATTGAATTTGTTTATGAAATTCTACCATTTGTTGCAGTGGGAACTATATCAGATATAGTCCCTTTAATCGGTGAAAACAGATATTTTGTGACTAAAGGTCTGCAATTAATTTCTCAAGGCAAACATTATGGTTTAAAAAGATTATTAGAAAGTGCCGGATATGTTTTAGAAAA
>CALVAZ010000107.1 GCA_944325675.1 Candidatus Gastranaerophilales bacterium | reverse complement strand
ACTCCGGGATTTTTAATTTTTATTGCGGTATTGGCATTTAACCTGATAGGTGATACAATAAGGGACATATTGGATCCGAAAAGTAAAGTAAGATAGAGGGAATTATGGAAATACTTGGAATTTTCGATTTGAATATAATAATAAGAGTTGTATCCGCTCTTTTATTAGGCTTTGCAATAGGTCTTGAAAGAGAAATGACCAATAAATATGCAGGTTTGAGAACCAATATATTGGTATGTTTGGGTGCCTGTGTGTTCACAATAATTTCCATATACGGTTTCCCTGCGATTACAGTCACCTCTGTTGAGCTTGGAACCCGTGATACAGCTCGTGTTGCAGCCCAGGTTGTTACCGGTATAGGTTTCATAGGCGGCGGTACAGTTTTAAGACACGGTGCAACTGTTTTTGGGCTAACAACTGCTGCAACTTTATTTATGTCTGCTGCGGTAGGAATGGCATGCGGAGCCGGTATGTATGATTTAGCTATTGTTGCAACAATAGTTTCGATCATAACTCTTGTTTCAGTAAGATTTTTTGAAAAAAATGTCCTGATATCAAGTACTAAAAACTTATGCAGGTTAAAAGTTATATTAAAATGTCAACAAAGCAGTGCAAATGAAATATATGAATATATCATAAACAAATACCCTTACTTGAAAGAAATAAGTAAAAAATCTGATGATAATTTGACAAAAATCATTGTAATTTTGGAAATGAATTCCAAAAAACCGATGCAAACGCTTTACAAAGAATTCCAAAACTTTGAAGGCATTGAATCTGTTTCTATACAGGAATTCTGCGAAAGTTAGTTACCAAGGATAACTATCGTCAATTCGCCAACCGTCAAGCTGTATTAATGCTCCACAGTAGAACCCGCCACCATAACCACTTTTAGATTCTTTATTACAGCCATACGCACTTGCGGCGTCTGTTAACTGCTCACGTTTTATTTTATTCGCATCTGTAGTAGTCCAAAACCTTATATTATATTTTCCATAGGTTTTTGTTTGTTCAATACTAAATGTCCGTCCTGAAAAAACAAAAACATCTCTCCCTATTTTATTTGGAGGATTTGTACCATTTATATCAGCAAATATCCACATATAACCACTTGGTATATTTGAAAAAAAAGATAAAATTGTCCCATCACTCAACACCAAATAATTTGATGTCAGTGAAGTTGGTAAAAATTCATCTAAATTCATAAGTTTTATTTTATAATTCAGATCAAAATCTTCTCTTTTATATAACTTTGCAGACTTATAATAAGGCAAGTAATACTTTTCAATAAATGCTGCAATTGTATCATAATCATAAACGGTTTGTTTCGGGTAATCCCAATTATAAGAAGGACCATTATCAACTTCAGACAATTTAACAACATTATTAATATCTGCGAAAACTTTTTTTAACTTAATAACAGTTTGCCTTTTTTGGTAATTATTTACAAGCGTGGGAATTGTTAACGCAGCAACTACTCCGATTATACCCAAAGTTATCAATACTTCTGCTAATGTAAAACCATTTTTAAAACTATACTTCTTCATATATGAATTATAGTTTTTCTCTACAATGGTGTCAAGTCGCTTGCTATTCTTGCTTAAAGGAGTTGCCCCCCCCCGTTCTTCATTTCGAACATAATACCTCCACGGCCGATTTATGTAACCAATAGTACTACAATTTGTTAAAATTTTCAAGATAATTGATAAGTAAATTTTTTTTTGGTACCATCAAATTATAAACAGATTAAGGGAGAAAATTATGTCAGGACACTCAAAATGGTCAACCATTAAACATAAAAAAGCAAAAGTAGATTCGCAGCGTGCAGTTGTATTTCAAAAATATTCAAGAGAATTGATTGTATCAGCAAGACTCGGCGGCCCTGATCCTGCGGGTAATTTCAGGTTAAGAACTGCTATTGAAAAAGCAAAAGCAGCAGGGTTGCCAAATGATAATATCAAAAGAGCAATTGAAAAAGGTGCAGGAACTTCAGGTGCTGAAAGCTATGAAGAACTTATTTATGAAGGCTATGCACCGGGCGGTGTCGCTGTAGTAATCGAAGCTATGACGGATAATCGCAACCGTACGGCAGGCGATATAAGAAGCTATTTTACAAAATTTGGCGGAAGCCTCGGTGCAACGGGTTGTGTTGGGTGGATGTTCGATCAAAAGGGTACAATTTCATTTGACAAATCCGTTGATTATGAAAAACTTTTTGAAGCAGCAATAGCCCTTGATGCTGAAGATATTACAGAAGAAGATGACGAATATAAGGTTATCACATCTGTTGAAAATTTCCAAAATGTAGTTGAAGGACTTGAAAAAGAAGGTTTCAAAAGTAAAACTGCAGAGCTTACAAGAATTCCGCAAAATACAATAGAAGTGACAGATGAAGCAACAGCAAGTCAGATAATGAAACTCTTGGAAAGAATTGAAGAACATGACGATGTTCAAAATGTCTACGCAAATTTTGACATTTCAGATGATATCTTGCAAAAAATCGAAGGTTAAATGTTAGATAAAATAAAAAAACTTTCACAGCTTCTCAATGAAAGTTACAACGAAAAATCAGTTGTAACATCTATTGGGAAGTTTTTTGCTGAAAATTTTGGTACAGAAAAATTCAATATTATATTGAAAGATGAATACACGTCTCAAAGTCCACATTATCCCCTATACAAGCACAACAAAGTAATAGGCTACATAGAATTTTCAAAAACAAATAAAAAACTGGAAGATTTTTTGGATATAGCATTGGGTCTGATTTCTCTAAAAATACAAAACATTGTTCTTTCTGAACGAATGCAAAAGAGCATAGATTTTCAAAATGCAATGAAAAATATAGCCAAAATTATTGAAACACAATACGAACTAAGCTATATCATCCCACTTCTGGGAGAAATGATTGACAAATTTATCCAAAATCACTTAGTCTACATATTTATAAAAGACAATCACGAGTATAAATTAATGTGGCCAACATCTTGCAATGATAGTAAAATTATGGACATAATCAATGCAAACCCCAGAAAAAGAGTTACAAATGATGAATTTGGCGTATTTCCTTTGATAAATGAAAATAACATTTTAGGATATGTAGTAACAAAAAATATAGATAATAAACTCAGCTTAAGAGAAATTGAATACCTTGAGGACTTATCCAAACAGTCGGCAACAACCATTAATCGAGCAAGTGCATACGCTGAAATATTAAAACACGCCACGTTAGATGCATTAACAGGTTTTTATAACAGACATCAATTAGAGGAGCGAACCAAGCAAGAAATTGCAAGCGCAAATCGTCAAAAGACTCCACTATGTGCAATTATGACAGACATTGACTTTTTTAAAAATGTTAATGACACATACGGTCATGCCGTTGGAGATTTAGTTTTGAAGTCAGTATCAAAAGTCATGCGTACGCAACTTCGTGAATATGATATTGCAGGTCGTTATGGCGGAGAAGAATTTGTTATACTTTTACCGTTTACCAAAATAGAAGAAGCCAAAATGGTTGCAGAACGTTTAAGAGCAGCCATCGAAAACAAAAAAATTGACATTTCGCAAATTGTACCGGATAATGACACTAAAGAAATCCGTGTAACAATAAGTTTGGGAGTCTATCAATTAAAAAATAGCGATAGTGAAGCTGATTTACTACAAAACGCAGACAAAGCTTTATATAAAGCTAAAGAAACAGGACGAAACAAGGTAGTTATAAATGAACAATAAATATGAAAAAATATGTAAAAATTTAGATGATACAAAAGAATTGGCAACAAAATTCGCAAGATTAATTGAACCTAAAGGCTGTTTTGTCAGTCTATACGGTGAAATAGGAGCAGGCAAAACTGCGTTCGTAAAACTTGTAGCAGACGCTTTAGGAGTTAAAGAAAAAGTTACAAGCCCGAGTTTTGTTATCCTGAACGAATATCACACTGCAAAGTTACCAATATATCATTTTGATTTGTATAGATTAGAAAATGAGGGTGTAAAAACAATTCTTGATGAATTAAGGGAGTATTCTGAAGGGCATCAGGCAACTTTTGTAGAATGGGCAGAGTTTTCTCAAGATGAAATTCCTTTTAATCATATAAAAATAAATGTAACATATGATGAAGATGATACAAGAAAATATTCCTTCGAAGCCTTCGGACATGATAATATAAATATCGTAGGGGAATTGAATAAGTGAAAATATTAGCATTTGATACATGCTTAGACAAAATGTATGTTGTATTAAGAAGTGAGGAGAAGATTCTTTCATCAAAAGTTGTCCAAAATACTGAAAGCAAGTATCATTCTGCATTTTTGATTTCTACAATAAGAGACGTTTTGAAGCAAAATAATGTACTTCCTGAAGAATTAGACGCTATTGGTATCAATATAGGTCCCGGAAGCTTTACGGGTATAAGAGCATGCACAACAGTTGCAAGAGTTATGGCACAACAGTTAAACATAAAAGCCGTTGGTGTTTCTTCACTTGAAATTCTTTCAAAACTTTCAAAAAATAATCCTTTAGTGGCACTTGATGCGAGAAAAAACAAAGCATACTTGTGGTGTGACAATGAAATAAAAGGAGCGGTGGATCTTGAAGAAGTTCAAAGAATCATCCAAAATGGTCAATATGATGTCGTAACAGATGACAGACTGCAAAAAATAATAGGAGGGACATCCTATCAACAAAATGACTATCCACTCGGAGAAATATTGTCCGAAATTGTAATGGATAAATTAAAGAATAAAGGCGGAAACTGGGCAGAATTGATGCCAATGTACATACAGCCTCCGCCAATGGGTTAAAATTGATAATGTCAGTTACGTTTTATTACGAAACTGGCAATTTTTTTTAATTATAGGGGTTATAGGGATATGAGAATTACACCGGTAAATTTATTCAATATAAAAAATAAACAAGTGGAAAAGAGTCAGTCAAATTATTCGTCAAACTTTCCGCGCATGTCGTATCCATCGTACGATACGGTAAGCTTCACCAGTAATTCTGTAACGTCATTACGAGATTTTAAAAAACTTGGACAATACATGACCTGCTTATACACGGGCAAAAAAATGATAACAAGTTCACAATTAAATAAGATGAAAAAACGAGGATTTTTTAATGGTCCGATAAGCGAGGTTGTTAAAAATCTCCAAGGATACAAAAAAAGATACCTTGAGCCCCCTGAATTAGAAGTGTTTGAAAGAATTGAAAAAGCTGCAAAAGAAACTCCTGACATAGATCTACCTCAACTGTTTAAAAGTTGGTATTTGGAATCGCGCAAGAACTTGAGAAAAATTCAAAAACCAAAGTTTGATGAAATAAAAACTCTTGGCGCTCAACTTCCCCCAGATTATATTGAACCATTTTATAAGTTTATGGAAACTATTGACAGAAAACTGTATGATGAACCTATCAAAAGAGAATTCAGTATAAAAGAATTTTCTTATAAAATAACAAAAATCACGGACAAAATGTCGGATAAAAATCTCAAAAATCGTATCCGCAAATTAATTGCTGCCCTACAAAATGAGAATTTAAACAGAGAAAATAATCCGTTAAGTTCTTCTTTTGTCAAACAAGTATTTGATTTTAAAAATATAAAAGCAAAGGTAAAGAAAAGTATTCTATATGAAAAGAATTACAAATATTATGAAACAGATAAAGATGCTGTCAGAATTGCAATAATAAAAAAAATAAAAGACCTTGCAGAATTAAAAGGGTACAAAAAACTTCAAAAATTATGCGAAGAAAATATAGGTATGATTAAAGGTATTCCAGTACATATACCTTTCAGTAACAAAACATTTGTTTATGATTTAAGCGAACTACTTGAAAATATGCCAAATCAGGAACTCAAACAAAAAATGTTAGACATAGCAATGAGCCTGCCAACATCATCAAGAAGTGCCGATGCATTAATCTTGAAGTTTAGGGATTCTGATCCCGATATCATAGGTGATCGTTTATTCAATCCGGCTATGGTATCCATTGAACATTTAAAACCAAAATCAGAGGGAGGGACAAATTCTATTGCAAATTGCGCCCTTGCCAAAAAGCAAATAAATTCCGATAGACAAAGCAAACCACTTTGGCAGGTACTATTAGAATATCCGTTGAAAAATCAGCAAAAATATGTTGATAATCTCGCAAAATTAGTTAACCGAGGAAAAATGAAGTATGAGGATGCACTGGCTCAAGTTGAAACAATTGAACGCGAAGGTCGTATTGTTCTTGACAAGTCAAAATTGAAAAAAGTTGCAAATCCGATAGCTGAAATATTAAAAGAAAAATTTATTGTAAAAGAATAAACATTAACAAATGTAAAATTTTTATGCTTTTTGCTCAAAATCATTAAATTCTAAACAGAAGGTTACCGACTATCTAAATGTACATAGAATAGGGAATAGTCTCATGGCAGAAGCAGGATTTTCATTTAACAGACCATATAAACCGTTTGGATTAAACGTAAAAGTTCCGGAAAGAACACTTAAACAAGCAGGTGAAACTTTAGGTAACTTAGCTAAAGGACCGGCTGATCCATTATTTAAGTTTTTAGAAGAAAATGAACAAGTATTTAACGGTGATTTAACTTATCAAATAAATAGATTAAATGCACAGGGATTTACGATAGGTTCAGCAATGCGTATGGAAGATGAAAAAATTAACGGAATGCCTCCAAGTTTTGATATGCATTTTTAAAAAATATTTTCATCGACAAGAGTTAAAGAAAAAGCCCCAAAAAAGGGCTTTTGTTTTAACTTTGAAACTTACTTGACAAAATATGAAAAATAATATTTAATTAAGGGAAAGGAGTTCATAGCAATGGGGAAAACGTTATTTACTTTGGCTGAAATACCTAAAAAACAGCATCGTATTGGATTTTGGCTTAGAGGTTTTACGCTTGCCGAAGTGTTGATTACGCTGGGGATTATTGGTGTTGTTGCTGCACTAACTATTCCAACGCTTATGCAAAATTACAAATCCAGAGCCTGGACTACATCCAGTCAAGTTTTTGTCCGTAGACTTGAAGAAGCATTAAAAACCATGAACACCTAGCAAACTCTTGCAGGGTATTCCAATACTCTCGACTTCGTTAATGAATTATCCAAACATTTTAAAGTGTCTAAAATTTGTAAAAACGATGATTTAATGTCTTGTTTTGAAGATAAAGTTATCTGGGGTAATGAAGAGGTCGATATGACAAATATTAAAACCGCCTCTAACTTTGGTCAGGAAGATTGGGATACAGATATTATAGGGGTTCAATTTGCTAACGGAACCACTGGACTTATTGCATATAATCCTTCTTGCACTGAAAAACCTTTTACTAATCAATATTCTGGTACTGATTGCTTAGCTATTTTGTATGATACTGACGGCTTTAGAAATCCTAATACTCAATTGAAAGACTTAAATTCTATAAATGTCAACAGTCTTGGTGGTAGCAACTGTGCTATTGAACTTTCTGACGGTACTTGTTTTACTGCACCGTTTAAACCTGAAGCATTAACTAAAGCTGAATGCGAAGAAATAGCGGATTTGGGCTATGGTAACAAAAAAGAATGGTGCGGGTATTACTCAAAAGACTACTGGGCAGGAGCGGTAAAAGTGTGCGGTGGTGTGAGCAAAATGCCATCACAAGAACAATTAGACAAGTTAGCAGAGGACTTATATAACACAACCATAAGTGCATCCGACACAACCTTCGCAACAAGAGATAACGACCTTGTAGTATCTTTAGGTTTTACAAACTATACTTTAGACCCTTTCTTCATTTGGTCCAGAGAAGAGTATACCAGTATAGGAGCATACAGTCGCTTATTTTACCCTACCAATACGTACAGGAATTTCGGCTCTCGTGGCCATAGCAGTCGGCAGGCGGTTTGCCTTGCTGATTAGTAAATATTACCAAAACAAATATTCAATTCCCCTCTTCCTATGGAAGAGGGGTTGAGTTTCTTAGCGAGCGACTGCAAGATTAGAAATTCGAGTGAGGATCTTCCTAGCCGAAAAAGCGAAACAAAAAACACTATTTGTTGGTCTTTTTTTATGTTTGAGTTATAATGAAAATGAACAGGAGAAGTGTAAACACATAAAAAGCGTTTAGGAAGAACGCAAGAAAGGAAGAGAATTATGACAATTCCGGAAACTCACAAAACTCAAATAGAAATTGGCGGAAAAACAGTTACTATTGAGACAGGAAAATACGCACAATCAACTAATGGTTCAGTAACGGTTAGATGCGGTGATACAATGTTATTTGTACACTGCTGTGTATCAAAAGAACCAAGAGTAGGTATCGACTTTTTCCCTTTATTAATTGATTACGAAGAAAGAATGTCCGCAATCGGACGTATCCCTGGCGGATATAACCGTTCTGAAGGCAAAGCAAGTGATAAAGCAATTTTAATTTCACGTCTGATCGACAGACCTATCAGACCGCTTTTCCCTAAAGGATATAGAAATGATATACAAATCGTGGCTCAATTATTCAGCTACGACCAGCAAAATCAACCTGATACTTTAGCAATACTTGGTGCATCTTGCGCTTTAATGTTATCAGGTGCTCCATTTGAAGGCCCTATCGGTGCTGTCAGGGTATCAAAAGATGAAAACGGCAATATGATAGCAAACCCAACACACCAACAAGCTGATAAATCAGACCTTGATATAGTTGTAGCAGGAACACACGACAGTGTAATTATGGTTGAAGCTGGATGTAAATTTGTTACAGAAGACGATATTATGAACGCTGTTGAATTTGCGCAACATGAAATCAAAAAACAATGTGAAATGCAAGAAGCATTCGCAAGAGAATGCGGCGTTGTTAAAGAAGAATTTGTAAATCCTTATGATACAACAGAGTTAAAGAAAATCATTGACGAAACAGCTCACGACATGATTTTTGACGCCTACCACAATTTTGACAGAGAATACAGACAAAATAAACTTGAAGAAGCCAAAAAACTTGTTAAAGAAAAAATTGACGCATTGCCTGAAGATCACTATATTAAACAAATTATTGAAGAAACGGGCATCGATTTTGTTGCAGAAGAATTTAAAAATGCAGAAAAGAAAATTATGCGTACAATGATTCTTGATGAAGGTGTAAGAGCTGACGGCAGAAAACCGCACGATGTTCGACCAATATGGTGTGAAGTTGGAGTTATTCCAAGAGCTCATGGTTCAGCCGTATTCACAAGAGGCCAAACTCAAGTCCTTTCAGTTGCAACACTTGCAGGCCCAGCTATGAAACAAGAGCTTGACGGCGTTGATCCTGAAACCGAAAAAACTTATATGCACAAATATATCTTCCCTGGATTTTCAGTAGGTGAGGTAAAACCTTTAAGAGGCCCCGGAAGACGTGAGGTAGGGCACGGTAATTTAGCTGAAAGAGCAAATGTTCCGGCACTTCCTTCTCAAGAAGAATTCGGTTATACAATCCGTGTAACCTCAGACGTTCTTGAATCAAACGGTTCAACATCAATGGCATCAACTTGCGGTTCATCAATGGCATTGATGAACGCCGGTGTTCCTGTAAAATGCATGATTGGCGGCGTTGCAATGGGTATGATTACAGAAGAAGGTAAAGAACCTGTTGTATTGACAGATATCCAGGGCATTGAAGATTTCTTGGGTGATATGGACTTTAAAGTTACCGGTAATGACACCGGAATTACCGCACTACAAATGGATATGAAAGCAAAAGGTATTGCCAATGATACATTGAGAAGAGCATTAGCTCAAGCTAAAGAAGGTCGTTTGCATATCTTAGGCGAAATGAGAAAAGTTATTTCAGCTCCAGCAGATCATTTATCACCATTTGCACCAAGCATAACAACAATGACAATTCCGACTGAAGATATCGGAACAGTAATTGGACCTGGCGGAAAACAAATCCGTGCAATTATTGACGCATCAGGTGCAGAAATTGATATTCAAGATAACGGTGTTGTTACAATCACATCTAACGATCAAGAAGGTGCAGCAATTGCTAAGAGAATGATTAAAGAACTTACCTTCAAACCGGAAGTTGGGATGGTAATGAAAGGTAAAGTTGTAAGAATCATTCCTATCGGAGCTTTTGTCGAACTTTGCGGCGGTAAAGACGGTATGGTTCATATTTCACAAGTTTGTAACGAAAGAATTGAAACTATCGAACCACACTTGAATATAGGTGATGAAGTAATTGTTAAAATCATAAAAATTGACGACAAAGGCAGAGTTAACCTAACTATCAAAGGTGTTAGTGAGGAAGAAAAAGCTCAATTAGTGTAAATCAATCCACACTAAAAAATACATAAAAGACCTGACTCCGTCAGGTCTTTTATGCTAAATAAACCTAATTAAATATTATTTTTTACCTTTTTTCGATATTATATCAATAGCTGCCATTGCTCTGTACAAAAGCAAATCATTGTACAATTTTTCATCAATTGGTTTAATATATGTATTGAGACTGTAATCATTTAAGGTTAACAATATTGGCATGATTGATACATTCTTATTCAACATCCTGGTAATTAAATCTTCGGTACGTGCCCCCAAAGCTGCATTCGGAACATTTTTCGTTAAAAATGCTCTTAAATCACCCATTTCCGGTGTAATAATTTTACTTTTTAGAATAATCTCAACTAAAGCACGTCTAAGTTCCGGATTAGTGCTAAGATTAACCGAAATTGCTTTCATTATATTTATAGACTTCTGGTTTCCTAATGCAGACTTACTTTCATCATAATTTGCCAGACATTCCACCAGTCTATTTGCTACTTTGTTTATATCCGACGGTGAAAGTTTTTTCAAATAACTATTATACCTTGCATCTAATTCCCTGGAATCAAAACTTTCGGGATTACCACTAAAAATATTGAGTCCATCATTTATGAGTTCAGGAGTCAGGAAGATAATTCGGTTACCCTTGTAATTCTCAACCATTGAATTAACTTCCTTAGATACTTTTTCTAGAATTTCAAAGTTACTCAATTCAGGATATAAATTCTTTTTAATAACATCATCGGTCTTAACTTTGACTAAATCCATTACTATCTGAGTGGAAATTCCAGTTTCCGCAAGCATTTCTAAGAGTACTTGTCGAGCGGCTCTGGTTTGTTGAGGATATAATTTAATAAATTTATCCGAAAGCTCTTGCGAAATTTCATTGATTTCACTTGGTGTATACAGGAATTCCTTCGCGAATTTTTCATAAGCTTTCTTATTATTTTCCTGACTTGCAAATTCATCATCAAGACTTTTAACTTCGAACAACTTGTCAAATTCATTCAAATTATAAAACATTGACAAAAGGTATTTTTGATTGTTCTTACTCTTAGACCAAATAAATTGCTTGTACAAATCTTTATAAGATTTAGGGAAATAAGCCATCTCATTATCAATTTTTTTAGACAGCATTTCCTTTAAATCTGCAACCAGTGTAAAATCTGTACCATCACTCAATTTAAACTTGAAAAGATTGGAATTATTTTTTTCAACTTCTTTCTCTAACATTTTATCAAAATTATCAATACTGAGCGCCTGTTTTTCTTTTTGGGCTTTTATTTCATTCCTAATTTGATTTCGAACAATTCTTCCTTCTTCATTATTTTTATTTATACCCCTTGCCAAAGCAACAAGACGCAATATGTCATAATTTTTGCCATCATCTCCGTAAGCCTCATCAAATTCCGCAATAGTTTCAATCATGGCCTTTGAATAATCTTTTCGGAGCATTTCATGTTCTTTCCAAAATTTTGACATAATTTCAGATTGTTTCGACTTATTATCTTTCAAGTAAGACATGTAATCGGGAGTGCCGTAAACTTTTTCAAAGTATTCAGCCATAGCATCAGACAAATTAATTTTATCTTGGGCAATAGTTACAATTTCACCAAAATAGTTATGCAAGATTGAATCTTCCATCCCGAGTTTTTGTTTTCTGCGAAGCTCCTCTTTTTCCTCCGGAGTGAGATTTGCATGCCAATTCATCATAAATTCGGATAATTTTTTTCTTTGAACGAAATCCATCGGCTTTCTTGGTTTTTTGACAACTTGAGAGCCTTTGTTACCTAAAGATGCAGTCTTACCTGCCGCTGCTTTATTAAAGGCTACTCTTTCCTCTAAATTTTTCGGTAATCTTACATATTTAAAATTCCTATCAGTACGTGTTGGTAAAAAAGAATGCCAAAAACTGTGTTTTGGAAATTTTATACCAAAAGCACTATAGTCTTGATGTTTAATATCATAACTTTTAAAGTAAACACTCACATCTTTTGAAAAATCTTTGTTAATTTCTTCAAGTGTTTTACCTTCTATATAAATTTTTTTGAGAATATATAGACCCAAATCATTATCACCATTTTTAAACAATGTTTTTCCTTTATATTCAGGGTCCTCCTTCAAAAGATTTATCATGCCCAAAAGTCCCTCACGGGATTTTCTCTTAGGAGTAGATGTTAACTCAGCAAATAAAGGCTCATCAGGGTACATTTCTTTTACCATATCCAGATTCTTGGCGTACTTAATCTTTCCAAAAACCTCTTTCATAGCTTGCGCAGGAGGAATAGTTTTTCTAAAATCACTATCCCAACTTTCATATACGTATTCTCTCAATGTTTTCGGCATATTTTCCTTGTTAAAATCCTGTTCATAGAAATTCTCAGGTGATCTAAACAATCTTGCGCCAAATGCGATATTAAAATCCTTATATGCAACAGGGTTATATGAGTAATTTACGTTAGTTTTTTCTTTATTTTCCGTTGTATTTTTTAAGTTATTGTGAGATATTGACTGATAAATTGATGGGATAAATTGTACTTTCATCTATAGTTCCTTTATTTTACGCACAAAATAATTAAATCCGTGAAACTTATTTTTTGATATTCAAATATTCAAGTATTAATATAATTTAACATTTTTATGCTAGGATATAAGAAGAAGGGGAAAAGTTATGTTTGATGTTATAACAATTGGAAGTGCAACAATGGATGTTTTCGTTGAAAGTGACGACGCAAACATTGTCTCAGTAAGGAAAAAGGATAAAAAAACAGAATTTATGAGCTATCCGTATGGCTCAAAACTTGAAATAACAGATTTTGATTCTCAAGTTGGCGGAGGAGGTATAAATACCGCTGTCAATTTTGCAAATCTTGGTCTAAAAACGAGTGCAATATTTAAAGTTGGTAACGATATTTATTCAAAAGGTATCTTTAAATCTTTTGAAAATAAAAACGTAGATTTATCAAACGCAATTCAAAAAGATGATGTAAGTACAGGTTTTTCAATAATATTAACTAGTTTTGAAGGTGACAGAACCGTTCTTGCACATAGAGGTGCAAATGCTCTAATCAAAAAATCAGAAATAAATTTTGAGGCAATTAAAAACTCCAAATTGCTATACGTCGCACCGCTAAACGGAGAAAGCAATAAAGTATTAGACGATATTGTAAATTTTGCAAAAGAAAACGGAACATTCGTATGCTTTAATGCAGGAACAACAAGCATCAAAAAAGGATTTAATTATCTTAAAAAAATCATTGAAACAGCACAAATTGTTGTAATGAATAAAGAAGAAGCCTCAATGGCAACAGGTATTCAAATAAGACCAGATACGAGAACAGAAAAGTTTTCAAACAGGTTAATACACCCTGATTTAAAATCCATGTTTAAAAAATTAAAAGTTTGCGACTATCAGGTAATTGTCATAACAGATGGCGGCAATGGTGCATTCGCATATGACGGCAGAAATTACTATCACTGCCCGATATTTGATGGCCCTGTTGTATCAACTCTGGGTGCAGGTGATGCTTTTGCATCAACTTTCTGTGCTGCACTGCAAAGGACAAACAGAAATCTTGGTAAGTCTTTGATGTATGCTTCTGTAAACTCCGCAGGTGTAGTTTCTCAATTTGGTGCAACACAAGGGTTGCTAACTTTTGAAGAAATTGAGAAAAAATTATCCGAAAGACCAGAGTATCACTACGATGTTATCGAAGAATAAACCATATGTAAATTCCTTGACAAAATATGAAAAATAATATTTAATCAAGGAAGGGGGAGGTTCTTATGAAGAAAACAGGCTTTACATTGGCAGAAGTATTGATTACTCTTGGCATAATCGGCATTGTAGCCGCTTTGACTATTCCAACACTTATGCAAAATTACAAAGACAGAGCTTGGGCTACAGCTAACAAAGTTTTCGTCCGTAGACTTGAAGAAGCTTTGAAAACCATGAACACTCAGCAAACTCTTGCAGGGTACAGAAACACTGCTGATTTTGTAGATGAATTAAGCAAACACTTTAAGATTGTTAAAACTTGTCAAAACGATGATTTAATGTCTTGTTTTGAAGATAAAGTTATCTGGGGTAATGAAGAAGTCGATATGACTAAAGTCAAAACAGCTAAAAATTTCGGACAAGACGATTGGGATACAGATATTGTAGGGGTTCAATTTGCTAACGGAACCACTGGACTTATTGCATATAATCCTTCTTGCACTGAAAAACCTTTTACTAATCAATATTCCGGTACTGATTGTTTAGCTATTTTGTATGATACTGACGGCTTTAGAAATCCTAATACTCAATTGAAAGACTTAAATTCTATAAACGTTAACAGTCTTGGCGGTAGCAACTGTGCTATTGAACTTTCTGACGGTACTTGTTTCGGTGCTCCATTCACACCTGAACCTTTAACAAAGGCCGAATGTGAAGCTGAAAAAAGTAATCTTGGAATAAAAGAATGTAATTATGACAGCGATTACTGGGCAGGGGCAGTAAAAGCATGTGGAGGGACACAAAACATGCCAGCACAAGCTCAATTGGATAAATTAGCAGAAGATTTGTATCAAGATACAAACGGAGATTTCATAGGAAACCAAAACAATGACCTTGCTATATCTATGGGCTTTTTAGTTTACGCACCAGGATCTTTCTTTGTTTGGTCAAAAGAGGAAGTTAGTGACGAGATTTCTTATATTCGTAGCTTTGACCCTACTTGTACAGACAGTCATGATTACTACCGTGATGGCGCCTTCCCTCAGGCAGTTTGCCTTGCTGATTGATAGAAAAGTATAGGTAATGCAACCCAAATATAT
>CALVAZ010000106.1 GCA_944325675.1 Candidatus Gastranaerophilales bacterium | reverse complement strand
CCCCTTCCCAAGTTGATAAAATTACTTCTGCATCCGGAAGATATTTTTTAATACTTTTTAAACATTTTACTGTTTCTTTTTTATCTATAGCACCTTGAACTACTATTGATATATCTTCTGATTTTATCATTATATATACTCCTTGATATTGCTATTGCGTGGAATACTTATGGCTATTCCTGACGGATATGGGTTTGTTGTTGCAAAATCGTTTATAACAACTCTTGCTGCATGGTTTAGACCCATTATTATTGCGTATGGATTTATTCCGTTCTCTTGTAACATATTCTCTAAGTCTTTTCTGTATTCTTCTGTTCTTGATGTTGTTATAATAATTTGTGCTCCTTTATTTTGTAGTGATTTAATAACATTAATATTGTCTTTTAAAAGTTCTTTATTATTTGACCAATTTGTACTCCCGTATTTTCCGCAATTCTTTATTAAAACTCCATCCACATCAACAAAATATGTCCTGTAATTATGTTGAACTTCTTTCCATTCAATTAATGTTCCCCAATCTTCATAGTTATCTGCTTCAATAGCAGTAAATGTTGTACGCTTTTTAGATAAAATATATGAGATAACATGTGATATGTATAGTTCTCCTGCTATATTTTTTGTCTGTAATTCTAAGTATGCTTTTTTGAATAATTCAACGTCTTCAAACGCATATACACCTAAACATATTATATTTGATACAACTCGTTTCTCTATGATATCTTCAATTATTCCTTGCTCATTTACAATTAAAAAACTTTTGCCTGGTATATTAGAAATATTAGGATGTTTATGTATATCGTATGCTAAAATTGAATTAAATATTTTGTTAGATAATTTCGTATATACACAATTATCGGAATCTTTTACAACAAATGTTCCTTTAACATTCATTTTTTCTATTGTAAGGTATACTGTTTCAGATGCACTTTTCGTAAAATCATCTAATATGCATATTTCTACCTTATCATTGTCTTTGAATACTTGAGATAATATTAAGTGTGATTCATATAATTCATCATGAGGCTTTACTATAGTTATAATTATTCTGTCAAAAACTTCCAGATTAAGACCTTTTATTGATTTTTCTATCATTAATTCTCCATCTGGATGTGTTAAAAGATATTTAGGTTTCATATTTGGAAATCTGTTTGATTTACCCGCACATGGAATGATTAATGTATTCATTATTTTACTCCTATTGTTTATTATTTATTTTTAGTACTAATTTTTTTACTGATTCATCAAGAAAATTAAATGTTTTTTCATCTTTTGTATATGGATATATTCTTATAATATTTAATAAAAGTAAATGATATATTGCAAATAACTTCTTATCTCCATTTTCCAACTTTAAAATTTCTTCAATTAAAGCTTCTTTTGCAATTTCGATTCTTAGTGATTGTGTTGCAGAAGGTTCTACGTATCTAAATGACCATTTTAGCTCTAAATCTTGTAATAATTTTGCAACATCCAGCATCCAAGAATTATAAAATGAATCTAAAAAATCAATTAAATATATTTGTTTATTATATGTAATAATTATATTTTCTAATGTTAAATCTCCATGACAAGGTGATTTATATATTTGAGTCCATTCAAAACACTTTAAAATGTTAAAAGCTTCATATAAATTTGTTTTATTACTTATTTTCATTTCTAGTTCTTTAATTTTTTTATTAAATATATCTTTAGCTTTTGGGTTTTCTTCATCAGAATTAAAATATATGCTTTCAAATAAACATTTTATAAAATCAACAATTTCTGTAATTAAAATATCTTGTGTATATTCTGCCAATGTTTTTCCCGATATAAATTCCATGTCGAAATAAAATAATCCATTTTCATCATAATTATAATTGTATATTTGAGGTGTTTTTACAGTTGATGACTTGAAATTTAATTGTTTTTTTAATTGTTTCTTTAATCTTAAATTATACGAATTATGCTTTGTAGATTTTCTTACAAATAAGCAGTCTTGATTATTTATTAATTCCAATTTACACCCAGAATAACCAACTAATTGTTTTATCTTTTGCATTATTTAAACCTCGTAAATATCTATAAAAGCTCATCAAAAATATTACCAACTTTTTCCCAAGAAAAATTTTCATCAACAAATTTTCTTGATTTACAACCAATTTCATTATTTAAATCAGAATTATACATTAAAGAAATTACTTTTTGCGCATAATCTTCGTTTGATTTTGCCACTGCTAATATATTTTCTTCGGCCCCAATACCTTCAGCTCCTTCCGGTGTAGTAACAACAGGAATTCCCATCGACATTGCCTCCAGAATCTTATTTTGGACTCCTCCTGCGATTTTTACAGGGCAAACAGAAACTTTGCAATCCTTCATAAATTCCCTAACATCATCAACTTTACCTGTAATTTCAACTCCTGCTATATTTTTTACGGCATCAAATAAATCCTTTCTTGGATTTGCACCTATAATTTTAAATTTAGCATCGGGTATTTCTTTTTTGATTATAGGAAAAACTTTTGTGGCAAAATACGTTGCAGCTTCGGAATTTGGTATATATTGCATAGAACCGACAAAGCATATATTATTCTTCTTAGCATAATCAATAGGTTTATAATATTCTGTATCGACTCCATTACCAATAATTTTTATATTTGATCTTTGTGCAAATTTTCCGATATAATCTTTATCGGTTTGAGAGATTACGGTTTGCAATTTAAAGATTTTTGCACATTTTTTTTCGTAATTTTTTACTTTTAAGTATTCAATTCCGATTTTAAATTTATCCCATACAGATCGGACATTTTTGACTCTTCTTTCATACATCATTGAAACTGCGTCAACAAAGTCGATAATAATGTTTTTATCTTTATGTTTTTCAAAATAAGGTCCAACTCTGATCATGTAACCTGTTATAATATCAAAATTTTGTTCTTTAACTAATCCATCAATAACTTTCTGCATATTATTGCTATAAAAATACTCTACAATAAATGGTTTATCATTGAACAGTGCTTTAACAGCATTAATATAGGCCAACTTTTTATTAAATTGAACAGGTATCAATTCATCGTAAAAATCATTTTGCAAATAGCACGCTTCTAAAGAGTCATCGCAAGTAACAAGTGAAACTAATGTAATGTGATGCCCATTTCTTTTTAATTGTTTCAAAATGTTATACATCCTTAATTTATCACCGCCAATTACGGGAAAAGGTAATCTCGTTGTTACATATAAAATTTTCTTACCCATGTCTGCCTCCCAAAGCTAAAAATACAGCTTTTATAAGAATACCTATTTCCCAAAGTATGTTGCGATTTTTCAGATAATACAAGTCATACTGGAGTTTTTCCGTAATATCTTCTGTTGTCACGCAATGGCCTTGGTTTATCTGAGCCCAACCGGTCCAACCTGTTTTGACCCATTGACGGCATGGGTAATACGGAATTTCATTTGCATAAATTTTTACCAAATCTTCCCATTCAGAACGTGGACCTACTATTGACATTTCGCCTCTCAATATATTTATCATCTGCGGAATTTCGTCAAATCTAGCTTTACGGACGAATTTGCAAAATGGGATTACACGATTATCTTCTTCTTGCGGTTCGGTATGTCCTATTTTACCGGATTTTGGTACATAATCATTCAGGTACATTGTGCGTAATTTATACATTTTAAACGGTATTCCGTCTTTGCCGATTCTGGTTTGTGTAAAAATTACATTTCCTCCATCGGTTAATTTAACTCTAATACCTATGTATAAAAGTATCGGAGAGGTTACTGTCAAAATTATTAGAGCCGATATAATGTCAAATGCGCGCTTGCAAAAATCATATATGCGTGAACGTTTGTTCATATAATCGTAAAACAGCCAATTAATCGACATGCGGTCTATAAAATACTTACCTGTAACCATTTCATAAAATTCGGCCATTTTATAAACTTTGGCTTTTCGTGGAATATTTTCCACCAAATTGGTCAATAATGTTTCTTCCATACGGCGTTTAATAGCAATTATAACGATGTCAACATCATTATTTAGAAATAATTCCTTTAACAAGAGTGGTTTATGCAGAATACTTACGGAAGAATGTTCTTGAGGAACATCATCATCTATTGTGTCGGGGATTATTCCGACTACATTCATTTTCAGCGCTTTTTTGTTGGAAATCTCTTTCTCTATAAACTTAGTATTTTTACCTGCTCCAATTATAATGACTTTTTTTACACGTTTTACTTTAAATAAATAAAAATGAAAAGCATCTCTATATAGTCTTAAACATACAAGAATAGTCAGAATGTTCGCAAACATAAATTCAAATATATTTGGACTTTGAGAAAATGTTAACAATAACAATGCTGTTGGTATATGAGCAAAAACGATACCCTCTGAAAGTAAATAAAAATTCTTTAAAGTAATGTTGAATTCTCTTATTTTGTAGTTATCTTTTAGAAACAACACTCCTATTCCTGTCAAAACTGTGAGGAATACGGTTATATTCAGAAAGTTCTCAGACAATCCGAAAAAGATATACCAACAAATTGTAGATACAAAGAATGCAGTAATGTCAAAAACGAACATAAATAACACTGATTTTGATAATAATTTCAAAATAATCCCTCACAATTAGCACTTACTATGATACCTAAAAATTACCTAAACATTAACACAGTTGGAGTAATTATTAAAAAATGTAAAATTGCTTGTGAAAAATCAAGTCACAGTCTGTTTTTTCATAATTTTTATTATAATTAAAAGAACAATTATAGTTGATATCTCTAAAGGGTACGAGTTAAGCATATTAGAAAAATGGCTAATATTAAAAAAAATTTTAAGTGCTAGATTAACATGAAAGGAGCATTTTAAAAACTATACAACGGAGTAGAGCTGCATGGCTAATAGAAAGCTGAGTATTATAACAATTTGCTATAACGAACCCGACTTAAATAAGACATGTGAGAGTATTGTTAACCAGACCTGGCAGGATTTTGAATGGATTGTAGTAGATGGCGGTTCCAACAAAGAAACGCTTGAGGTGTTTGAAAAATACAAATCAAGAATAAATAAGTTTGTTTCTGAACCGGATAATGGTATTTATAATGCTTGTAATAAAGGTATCGGGCTTGCAGAGGGGGAATATATCCAATTTTTAAATGCCGGTGATTCTTTTTATTCCAATGATGTTTTAGAAAAAGTCTTTGGAAAAAACGCATATGATGAAGATATTTTATACGGGAAACAATTAGAAGTTGTCGGAGGAAACTGCAGCAAATCTCGTATTTCAAGATTAAGTGAGTCAGTGGATAAGGAGTATTTTATTAACAATAATATTCATACTGCTGCAATGTTTATCAAGACGGAATTGTTCAGGTTGTACGGGTTATACGATGAAAATTATAAAATAGCTGCAGATAGAGAAAAATGGATTGTTTTTGCGGAAAATAATGCCAAGTTTAGGTTTGTTGACGTTATAGTGGCTTATTTTGATAAAGGTGGAGTGTCGTCAAGTGACAAATATAGAGCTTTACATAAAAAAGAGGTCGCAAATATCTTGAAAAGACACTATACCACGGAAGAAATCGAAAAGTCAAAAGACAGTATAGTGAAAAAATTATCATTTTGGAAAAATATCTTTTCTATATTAAACACCGGCGGAATGCGATATAAAGTTGTAACAATTTTAGGGTTTCACATATTTTTAAGGAGAAAATCTTTTGAAGAGTAATCAAATAAGAGAAATAATTTTGAGGTGTGCAAATAGCTCAAAGGCATCTCACGTAGGTTCTGCACTCAGTATTGTTGAGATATTGGAGGCTTTGTATTTCAATGTTGCAAATATTAGCAAGGATAATTACAACAAACCGGATAGGGACAGAATAATTTTATCAAAAGGCCATGGAAGTTTGGCTTTATACGTAACTCTAGCATTGAAGGGTATAATTCCGACGGAAGCTTTGGAAAAGTATTTGACAGACGGCGGGATTTTGCCTTGTCACATAGATATGAACGCTGCAAACGGGCTTGAAGCTTCTACAGGTTCGCTCGGCCATGGATTAGGAATTGCGGAAGGTTTTGCGTTGTCAAACAGATTAAAAAACATTAATTCGAGAATATTTGTAATTGTTGGAGATGGAGAATTTCAAGAAGGCTCAATTATGGAAGCCTTAAATTCAATTGGCTCTCTTAAGTTAAATGAAATAACAGTAATTTTAGACAACAACAAATTTCAAGCCTCAGCTGCAACAAAAGATGTTGCGGATATAAATAATTATGAAAGGATTTTCAGCGCATTTGGGTTTGATGTTGAAAGCGTGGATGGTCACAATGTCGAATTATTAACAAAAGCATTAAACAAAAAATCACAAAAGCCAACTGCAATTATTGCCAATACCTTAAAGGGGAAAGGGTTTTCGTTTATGGAAGACACTTTACAATCTCACTATATAAAGATTGATGACGAAAAATTAAAACAGGGCTTGTCTGAATTGGAGGTAGTGCAATTATGAGAATGGTATTTGCGGATACGCTTGCAAAATTGGCCGAACAAGATGAGAGAATTTGCATTATAACTCCGGATATGGGGTATGGAATTTTGGATAAATTTCAGGAAAAGTTTCCCGATAGATATTTTAACCTTGGGATAACCGAGCAAAATTGTATGTCTGTGGCATCCGGCATGGCGCTTAACGGCTTAAAGCCATACGTATATAGTATCATCCCGTTTGTGGTGCATAGATGTCTGGAACAAATTCGTGTTGATGTGTCTTATATGAATACTGATGTCAAAATAATAGGTGTGGGTTCAGGTTTTGAATATGGTGCTGCGGGTGCAACACACCACGGAACAGAGGATATTTCAATGATTAGAGCTTTACCCAATATGACAATATGTGCTCCAGGGGATAATTATGAGATGGAAGAAATAACAAAATTAACAGCAAAAATTTCTTCTCCAACATACATAAGAATAGGGCGTCATAACCATGGAATTTTAAATCATAACAAAATAGAAATAGGGAAGGCCTCACTTTTGGAAAAAGGAAAAGATATTGCGCTTATTGCAACGGGAAATATGTTGCCTGTCGCATATGATTATGCACAGGAGCTCAGAAAAGAGGGATTATCTCCTGCGCTTATTAGTATGCACACAATAAAACCAATAGATAAAGAGTTTATTTTAGGTTTGATTGATAATAACTGCAAAATTTATACATTTGAAGAACACACAATAATCGGCGGTTTGGGTTCTGCGGTTGCGGAAGTTATAGCAGAAAGCGGCAAGGGTATTGAATTTAAGCGAATTGGCATAAATGATGAATATTCGCATGTTGTAGGCTCTGCGCAGTATATAAGAGAACAGTTTAAATTGGATTTAAAAGGAGTTTGTGAACAATGTTGTTAATGGATTTTTTGCGTGAGGAATATGCTTCTATCAATTTAAGAAATTGGCATGATTTGAAAAATAAAACAGTGCTTGTAACCGGCGGAAACGGACTTTTGGGATCCAATATAGTCAGTTACTTGCAATTTTTGAATAAGAAGGAAAATCTTAACTTGAAGTTGTTAGTGCATTCTTTTTCAAAACCTGTCGAATGGTTGCCGTCGGATGAAAACATCGAATATTTCAGTTCGGATTTGAATGAAGGTTTTCCAAATTGGAAGTTTGATTATTTGGTTAATACTGCTACGTACGGACAACCCAAGAAGTTCCTGCAAAATAAGTTGCAGACAATTAAATTGAACACTGTAACTTATACGAAGTTATTGGAATTGGCAAAAATAAATAATGCAAAAGTTCTCCACATGTCATCATCAGAAATATACGGGCAAATTCCTGACGGCAGAGAGGCTGTTGATGAAAATTTCAATGGTGATGTTAACACTTTTGCACCCCGTGCCGTTTATGGCGAATCAAAGAGATTGTCTGAAACTATATCTAAGGTATTCATTGATGACGGAATGGATATAAAAATCATCAGACTTGCAATAGGTTACGGTGCAGGGGTTAAATATGATGATGCCAGATTTATCAACGAATTTATTAAAAAGGTTGTAAATAACGGTGAAATAGCAATGATGGACGAGGGAAAAGCTATAAGGCAATTAAGTTTCATTACAGATACGATTGAGATGATATTGAATGTAATGCTTGCAGGCAAGCAAAACATATACAATATCGGCGGAGTTGACTTGAAAAGTATTAGAGAAATAGCCGAAGTTATTGCAAAAAATGAGGGTGTTGAGGTAAAAATGCCTGAGGTGTCTGATTCTGTCGGCGGAACACCTAAAAATTTGATACTGGATATTTCACGTTATATAGAGGAGTTCGGGTGCCCGAAATTTACTTCATATGAGAAAGGGCTTCAAAAGACAGCAGAATGGATTAAAGAACTAAGTAAAGAAAGGATTTTGGCATAATGAAGAAGGCATTAATAACAGGTATAACGGGTCAAGACGGAAGCTACTTGGCAGAGTTGTTGCTCGAAAAGGGGTATGAAGTGCATGGCATAAAAAGACGTGCGTCTTCTTTTAACACAACAAGAATAGACCATCTTTTTCAAGATATTCATGAAAAAAATGCAAGATTTATTTTGCATTACGGCGATTTGTCCGATTCATCAAATTTGATTAAGTTGGTACACGATATTGAACCTGATGAAATTTACAACTTGGCTGCGCAATCTCACGTGAAAGTCTCTTGGGATTGTTCTGAATATACTGCTGATTGCGATGCTCTGGGAACATTAAGATTGTTGGAGGCTATAAGGCTTAACAAATTTGAAAAGAAAACCAAATTTTATCAAGCATCAACCTCTGAATTGTTCGGCTTAATTCAAGAGCCTATCCAAAAAGAAACGACGCCGTTTTACCCGCGTTCTCCGTACGCTGTTGCAAAGCTTTATGCGTATTGGATTTGTGTAAACTATAGGGAATCTTTCGGGATTTGGGCAGCAAACGGTATATTGTTTAACCATGAATCTCCGAGAAGGGGTGAAACATTTGTTACCAGAAAAATTACAATGGCAGCAACCAAAATTAAGGTAGGTTTGCAGGATAAATTGTATTTGGGTAATTTGGATGCAAAAAGAGACTGGGGACATGCCAAGGATTATGTAAGAGGTATGTGGCAGATTATGCAGCAAGAAAAACCTCAGGATTATGTACTTGCAACAGGTACAACTACTTCAATAAGAGATTTTTGTAAGATGACTTTTGCAGAGCTTGGGATTGATATTGAATTTATTGGTGAAGGGGTAAATGAAAAAGGTATAGATAAAGCTACGGGAAAAGTCTTAATTGAAGTTGACCCGAGATACTTCAGACCCGCAGAGGTCGATTTGTTGCTGGGTGATAGTTCTAAAGCAAGAAAAGAACTCGGCTGGTATCCGGAATATGACCTAAATGCTTTGGTAAAAGAGATGGTAGCGTCAGATTTAGAATTGGCTAAAAAAGAAAAGGTCTTGAAAGATAATGGATACAAAGTTCTTATCCCGCAGGAGGTATAAATGCTCAGCAGTTCCAAAAAAATATACATAACCGGCGGCAGCGGACTTGTTGGAAGAAATATTTTAGAAAATTCCAAGATACAAAAACACGTTATCATTGCGCCGGAACATAGTCGGTTGGATTTGTGTGATTATAGAGCTGTCTATAAATTTATAGAGGAAAATAAGCCTGACATAATTATTCATACAGCAGGACAAGTCGGCGGTATTCAGGCTAATATGAGCGATCCTTACGGATTTTTTACAAACAATATTTTGATGGGGGTAAATATTGTCAGAGCCGCAAAAGAACTTGGGGTTAAAAATCTTCTGAACCTTTCAAGTTCCTGCTCTTATCCTTGTGAAGCGCAAAACCCGTTGAGCGAAGATATGATTTTTACGGGGAAATTTGAGCCGACAAACGAGGGGTATGCAATAGCTAAAACTGCAATTCTGAGGATGTGTGAATATATTACAAACCAGTTTGAAGGTTTCCATTACAAAACACTAATTCCTTGCAATTTATACGGCAGATATGATAAATTTTCACCCAAAAATTCGCATCTTTTGCCTGCAATTATAAGAAAAATCCATGATGCAAAGTTGAAAAATATTCGTCAAATCGATATATGGGGTGACGGCGAAGCCAGAAGAGAATTTATGTATGCGGGTGATTTTGCTGATATCGTCACAGATGTATTGATGAATTTTGAAAAAATTCCCACAGTTATGAATATCGGCTTAGGCTATGATTACACCATAAACGAATATTATCAAGCTGTTTCAAAAGTTATAGGTTATGAAGTTGAATTTGTACACGATTTATCCAAGCCATCCGGTATGAAACAAAAGTTGTTGGATATTTCAAAACAAAAGGAATTTGGAATTATTCCAAAATATGCTTTAGAAGAAGGGATAAAAGAAACTTATAACTATTTTATAAATGAATATAAAGGAGAGTAAAATGAAGTATGAGTTAGCAAGCACCAGCTGGGACGATAAAGAAATTGAGGCGATTAAAGAGGTTATCAAAAGAAATAACTATACGATGGGACCTTCAGTAAAACAATTTGAAGAAGATTTTGCAAAATTCACCGGTAATAAATACTGTGTAATGGTTAATTCAGGTTCTTCCGCAAATTTGCTTGCAATTGCGGCGATGTTCTTTAAAAAAGAAAATCCGCTAAAACGTGGTGACGAGGTTATTGTACCGGCTGTTTCCTGGGCAACTACTTATTATCCTTTGTATCAATATGGACTAAAATTAAAATTTGTTGATGTAGATTTGAATACATTGAATTTTGACTTAAATGAGCTTAAAAAAGCTGTAACAGATAAAACAAGACTTATTTTTGCGGTAAATTTACTTGGTAATCCCAATGACTATGATGCAATAAATGAAATGATAAAAGGTAAAAACATTTATCTTTTGGAAGATAATTGTGAATCTTTGGGTGGAATTTATAAAGGGAAACAACTCGGCTCAATCGGTTTGATGGGAACATATTCAACATTTTTCTCTCATCACATGGCAACAATGGAGGGAGGTTTGGTCGGAACTGATGATGAGGAATTATATCACATACTGCTTTCAATTCGCTCTCACGGTTGGACAAGGCACTTGTCAAAGGAAAATAAGTTGTGTGTAAAATCGGATAATCCATTTGAAGAAAGTTTCAGATTTATTTTACCGGGATATAACGTAAGACCCGTTGAGATGATGGGTGCAATAGGCATTGAACAGCTTAAAAAACTGCCGGAATTTTTAAGGCACAGAAGAGAAAATGCAAAATATTTCAAAGAACTTTTCCAAAATGATGATAGATTTATCATTCAAAAAGAGATTGAATCATCAAGCTGGTTTGGGTTTTCACTGGTTATTAACGAAAAAAGCGGTGTAAAGAGAGAAAAAGTCATAGAAGCCTTGACAAAGGCAAATATTGACACTCGTCCTATTGTGGCGGGTAATTTTGCAAGAAAAGAAGTTGTAAAATGGTTTGATTATGAAATTCAAGGTGATTTAAAAAATTCAGATTATGTTGATAAAAACGGATTTTTTGTTGGTAATCATCAGTTTGATATAAAAGATAAATTGGATTACCTAAAGAATGTCTTACAGAGGGTTTGATGATGGAAAAATATTCTCCGGATTGTAAAAAAGTTTCAATTATTACTGCTACATATAATGTCGTTTCAAAGAATAGAAAATGCTATTTTTATGAGATGTTTAGAAGTGTTCATGAGCAAGACTATCCAAATATCGAACATATTATCATTGATGGTGGTTCAAAAGATGGCTCAGTTGAATTTATTCAGAATATGATTGACAAATATGGGAAAAAAGAATGTGTTTTCATTTCAGAAAAGGACAAAGGTATAAATGATGCTACAAATAAAGGCCTTGAAAAATCTACTGGTGAATATTTTATTCTGATGTGTGATGACGATTATTATACTGTTCAAAATGCTATCAGTATGCTTGTAAAAAAACTTGAAGATACAAATAGTGACTATGTAAGTGCAAACTGTTGGTGGCACGATACGATGGTTTGGAAAACTGAACAAAAGAAATTTGCCTGGCGCCATCCGTTTGTTATAAATACTTTGCTGCAAAAGCGTGAAAATATTCAAAAAATAGGAGGATATTTTGATTTAGCTTTTCCTATGGTCGGCGATTTTGATGTAATGTATCGTCTTTTGAGAGATGAAAATTTGAAAGGCACAGAATTAAATAAAGTTATAACGGTTTTAAGACCTACGGGTATTTCTATGAAAAATAATAAGAAACACTGTTTGGATACGTTCAAAATATATAACAAATATTTTAATAAAAAATTCAAGCTGTTTTCGGATGTGGAAATAATAAAACTGCATTATCGAAACAAGCCAAAAATTATTACGGTCTTAAAAGTATTACTGTTTTGTAAAAATAAAAAAGTCAAAAGTTCTATATTTGAAAGCTTTAATGTAAAATATTATTATAAAAAATTCGTCCCAAAATTGGAGAATGTACTGTTCTTAAAATTCTTGGTAAAAGATTCCAGATCTTTAAAACATATGTTTGATGACGAGCAAAAACTTGACGGTGATTATACACAGGAAAAATCCAGGGAATTTATAGACGCATTGTATGAATTTTAAAAAGACCGGTTATGGTATCACAAGGTATTTATGTATTAACTGAAGGAGTATTTTATTATGAAATCAATAATATTAGCAGGCGGATCAGGAAGCCGTTTGTGGCCGTTATCAAGAGAAATGTATCCAAAACAACTGCTCAGTATAGATGAAGACACAAGCCTTTTACAGCAAACATTCACAAGACTTTTAAGGTTTATGGAGCCGTCTGATATTTTGACTATAACTAACATAAAACACTATCAGGATATCAAGCTGCAGTTAAATAAAATAAGCAGTGAAAATGTTGTTTTAGCCGAGCCTTTAGGGAAGAATACAGCACCCGCAATCGCATGCTCGTTGGAATATTTTAGCCAAACGAGCGAAGCTGATGATGTTGTAATTGTACTGCCCTCTGATCACTTGATAAAAGATTATTTGGCATTTGATAAGACGGTAGAAATGGCAATGCCGCTTGCAAAAATGGGTTATATTGTTACATTTGGCATTAAACCATCATATCCGGAAACGGGTTACGGGTATATAAAAACATCAAAACAGTTGGGAGATGGCTTTATTGTTGATAGATTTGTCGAAAAGCCTGACACGGAAACCGCTGAAAAATATTTAAAATCAGGTGAGTATTACTGGAATGGCGGAATATTTATGGGAAAAATTTCAACATTTTTAACCGAATTTGAAAAATACGTTCCACAGATTTTTGACGAACTCCCAAAACTTAATTTCAGCCAAAATTCTCAGATTGATTATTCAATATATGAAAATATGCCTTCAATTTCAATAGATTACGCAATCATGGAAAAATCTGATAAGGTAGCATTAGTAGAATTGCAATCGGATTGGAATGATTTAGGTTCCTGGCAATCCTTGTACAATGTTAAAGAAAAGGATGAGAACGGGAATGTTTTGACGGGTAAAGTTGTTGTTGATAATGTTAAAAACTCCTTCATTTATTCGCAGAAAGAAGTTGTCGCCGTTTCAAGTTTGGAAAATATAATTCTTGTTGAAACAGAAGACGCAATAATGGCTTGTGATATTAATTCTTCACAGAATGTGAAAAAACTCTACGAAAAACTCAAACAATCAGAAAGTGACACAATAAAACTTCACAAGACCGTATTCAGACCTTGGGGGTATTACACATGTTTAAATAGCGGGGAGGGTTATCTGACAAAAACAATATGTGTTCAGCCAAATCATAAATTATCCATTCAGTCGCATAATCATCGTTCAGAACATTGGGTTGTTTTAGAGGGGCAGGCGCTTGTTGTAAAAGATGGTAAAGAATATAATCTTTATCAGGGTGACAGCATAGATATTCCCGTAGGTGTCAAGCATTCATTGCAAAACCCTTACGAACAGGAACTTAAAATAATTGAAGTCCAAAAGGGTGATTATATATCAGAAGACGATATAATAAGATATGAAGACTGTTACGGAAGGGTGTAACGAAGCTGTGCGGGGTGATAAAAAAGTATTCAATCCTTAAGTGTACAAACATCAACCCAAGAGGTGCAATCGGAAATTTTTTCAAGCTCATCCGGCGTAAGCTCAATTGCGCTGTGACTGTTTCCTGCAGCGGGATAAACAGTTTCAAATCGCTTGAGAGAAATGTCAAGATAAACCTGTACATCAGCCTTTATAGCAAACGGACATACTCCGCCGGGGATGTGTCCTACATATTTTTCAACCTCATCCGGAGGTATCATTTTGGCTTTTTGATGAAAAATCGATTTATATTTTTTGTTGTCGATTTTTGTATCTCCTGCAGTAACAATTAATATGGCTCTGTTATTTAATAAAAACGACATGGTTTTTGCAATTTGTTTCGGCTCGCAATTCAATGCTTTTGCGGCATCTTCGACTGTGGCACTTGATTGTGTAAGATTTTTTACACGCTCGGTTAATCCTATTTCTTCAAAGTATTTCAAAACATTTTCGTATGACATGTGTTTCCCTCATAGCGTATTATATCAAAAAATATGCACTAATGGCTTTTGAATTTTAAAATTTGCACTGAAATAAAATTTGTGTTAAAATCGGCTTGTACCAATCCCGGATCGTCTAGTGGCAGGACTGAAGACTCTGGATCTTCCGACGGTGGTTCGAACCCATCTCCGGGAGTTTATTGAATATTAATTTTTTTAAGGGATGTGTGTTAGCCGGTTCAAATTTTATGAGATTTTGGAATTATGTTAGTTGTCGTTTCGTACCGGTTGACATGTTCGGGGAAAAAATTTAATATAAAAATAGGGATAATTTTGCCGTTTAAGTTTTGGAGAAGAATATGCATATAAAAATGACGAGGAAAAAGGCAGCAGTAGTTATTTTGTTAATTATTGTCGTGCCTATTATTTATAACAAGGTTAGCGGACAAATCGCAGCAGCTATACAGAAGAAATTAAGTATGGTGCCCAAAGAAGTTGTGGTAGATTCACCAAAAAACGAGGATGTTTTTGTTTCTGCAGAATCAACCGGCAGAGTTGAGGCAAAGTATTCGGTTGATGTAATCGCAAGGGTGCCGGGATTTCTTATAAAAAAATATTTTAAAGAAGGTGATTTTGTTAAGAAGGGCGAAGTCTTATTCCAAATTGATCCTCGTGAATATCAGCTCGAAGTCAATAATGCCAGAGCAAACGTAAATCAATACAGCGCGCTTTTGACAAATGCACAACAGGAACTCGATAGAGCCAATGCCTTGATTAAGGAAGATTTGATAAGCAGATCGGACGTTGATCAAAGTTTAGCTACAAGAAATCAGAACAAGGCACTTTTGGAAGCTGCAAGACAGCAGTATGAGCTTGCGAGAGTAAATTTAAGCTATACAAATATAAAATCTCCGATTGACGGTCGTATCGGTAAGGTGAATATTACGGAGGGAAACTACGTAACCGCAACATCCGGTTCTCTTGTTAATATTTCGAGTACGGATCCTGTATACGTTTCATTCAGTCTAAAGGGAGATGATTACGTTAATCTGCTGCGTGCAAGTAATCAATTTAAGGATGTTCAGGTTCAAATCCAGTTTGATGGCGGCAGGTGGTATGATAAGACAGGCACAATTGATTTTGTAGATAATAAAATTGACAAAGATTCAGGCTCAATAAGCCTGCGTGCTGTTTTTGAAAACGACCGCGGCTGGCTTGTCCCGGGTAACTATATGAAGGTTAAATTGACAGCGCCAAAAACCGTTGAATACATGACAATACCGCAATCCTGTACCAAGGGAGACCCGATGAGCGGCTATTACGTTTGGGTTGTTCAGGATAATAAAGCCGTGAGAAAGGATATTAAAGTTTCTGACAGTATTAACAACAATTGGATAGTTACGGAAGGGCTCAGTTTGGATGATGTTGTTGTGGTATCAGGGATTCAAAATATCATGTCCGAAGGCCAAAAGTTGAAAATTATTGATAAAGAAACGTATGAAAAGACACTTAGTGCAGGTAATTAATGAAAAAGATTTTTGAAAAAGATAAGCTCTACTTTTTTATAAGGAATCCAAGATTTGCGTTGGTAATATCAGTATGTATCGTGATATTAGGTCTGATTTCCATGGCAAACCTAAAGCAGGAAAATTATCCTGATGTAACGCCTCCGCAAGTTAGGGTATCAGCTTCGTATACAGGTGCAAACGCTGAGGTTATCGAATCATCAATTGCGACTGTTTTGGAAAATAAATTGAATGGTGTCGAAGACCTTTCTTACATGACTTCAACATCATACGACGGTTCTTATACTTTAACCTTATATTTCAAGGTTGGTTCTGATAAAAATATCAATTTAATGAACGTTCAAAACAGAATTCAGCAAGTTTTGTCACAATTGCCGGAGGAGGTTCAAAGAACGGGTGTCACAGCACTTAGCCGTACCTCCGGTTCGGGTGCAATCATTCTGAATATGGTTCCCGAAAAAGGTAATTGGTCTCAGCTTGATATGACAAATTACGGTTCAATTTACGTAAAAGATGAATTGAAGCGTGTTGAGGGTGTTGCGGACATAGATGTTTTTGGTGCAAGTGATTATGCGATGAGAATTTGGCTCGATCCGCAGAAAATGGCAGGGTTGAATATTTCGGTAAGCGATATTCAATCGGCCATTACAAGTCAAAATACTCAGGTCACAGCGGGTTCTTTGGGTGCTTTGCCTACGGACGATGCTCAAGCGTTGCAGCTTACCTTGAAATCTAAGGGTAGACTTTCTGAGGTAAGGGAATTTGAAAATATCATATTACGTTCAAATATGGACGGAAGCAGAGTGCGCTTGAAGGATGTTGCAAGAGTTGAATTGGGTGCAAATTCTTATTCACAATTGGGTACGGTAAACGGCAAGCCTGCTGCGTTAATTATGGTATCGCAGCTTTCGGACGCTAATATTTTGAATTTGTCCAAAGCCGTTAAGAAAAAGGTTGCAGAACTTAATTCCCGTTTGGATAACGGCTTGAGAATAATGGTAATAAAGGACGATTCTGATTTTATTCATGAATCAATGAAAGAAGTTGAGTTTACAATACTTTTGACGGGTATAATCGTTGTAATTATTATCTTCATGTTCTTAGGCGATGTTATGGCGACGCTGGTACCTTGTGTTACAATTCCTGTATCGCTTATAGGTACGTTTATTGCCTTGAAAGCCTTGAATATGAGTATAAACCTGCTCTCTTTGTTTGCTTTGGTTTTGGCAGTTGGAGTTGTAGTTGATGACGCAATTGTTGTTATAGAAAATGTAAAACGACATATTGAGGAAGGTAAATCCGCCGTGATTGCGACGCAACTGACAATGCAGGAGGTAGGTTCATCTCTTGTTGCTATGGCAATGGTTTTGATGGCGGTATTTGTGCCTATTATCTTTATGGGTGGCATGACCGGGGTTATGTATAAGCAGTTTGCTGTTTGTATAGCTGTTTCTATCGCGATATCTGCTTTGTGTGCGTTGACGCTTTCGCCTGCTATGTGTTCACATTTTTTAGGCCACAATAACGAAGAAAATAAAAAGCAAGCAAAATCTTTATTGGGTGTTCGTGTAAAACATATAATATCCAGAATCGCGAAAAAGACTGCTGTTGCGGTGGAGGATTTCAATAAGTTTTTTGCTAAAGTAGAGGATTTTTATATAGAATACGTTAACAAATTTGTTCACGATAAAAAATTAACCATAACCTTATACTTAGGGCTTGTTGTATTGACGCTTTTGTCATTTAGAATAATCCCGACGGGCTTTATTCCAGACGAAGATCAAGGGGTTTTGATAGCAAGTATAACCTTGCCTGACGGGGCCTCTTTATCAAGAACGACCGAGGTGTCCACGCGTTTTGTTGAACAGATTAGAAATATCGACGGAGTTGATGAGGAAAAGCTGATATTATTCAGCGGAAGCGGTTTGGCAAATAGTGCTACCGGTATAATTTCGCTGGATGACTATGCAGATAGAAAAGTCGGTCCTGTCGATTGGGTAAAAAGAAAATTAAAAGGTCAAGCGACTGATTTGTCGCACGTTGCTATTTTGAATAAAGTCAGAGCGATTGCTTCCAATACTAAAGAAGCATCTATTGTAGTATTTTCACCGCCTGCAATCAGTGGTATGAGTATGATGGGCGGGTTTGAATTCCAAATGCTTTCCAGAGGCGAGTATACTCCTCAAGAACTTGAAAGCTGGGCTAATAAGCTTATTGCAGCGGCAAATCAAGACCCTTCACTTTCCAGCGTTTATACGTCATTCCAAGCAAACGTTCCTCAGTATACCTTGGACATTGATTATGAAAAAGCTATGGCACAAAGTGTTGATTTGCAAGAGCTTTATTCTACACTTGCTTCAATGCTCGGGACATATTATGTTAATGACTTTAATAAATATGACAGAGTATTTAAGGTTCAACTGCAGGCAGAAAGCGATTTTAGAAATTCGGCCACAGATCTTTCAGGAATATATGTTAAAAATAAAAACGGCGTTATGGTGCCGATATTGTCTATTGTTAAGTTAGAGCAGACAATAGGCACGGCATCAATCACCCGTTACAATCTATATCAATCAATTCAAATTCAAGGTCAAGAAGCTTCCGGAAAAAGTACCGGTGAGGCTATGAACGCAATGGAGGCTGTTGCAAGAAAAGTATTGCCTTCTGATATTACGTTTGATTGGTCCGGTACATCAGCTCAGGAAAGAGAAGCCTCCGGACAAACGGCTGTTATTGTTGCAATGGCATTGGTGTTTGTTTATTTGTTCCTTGTTGCATTGTATGAAAGTTATACGATTCCGATTGCGGTATTGTTGATTTCGCCTATTGCGGCTTTAGGTGCTTTGATATTCCAGATGATGATTAATCAATCTTTTGATATTTATTCACAAGTAGGTATGATTACATTGATTGGTCTTGCGGCAAAGCAGTCAATATTGATTGTTGAGTTTGCAAAAGAGGAGCACGAAAAATACGGACTTTCTGTTAAGGATGCTGCGGTGAAGGCTGCAAAACTGAGGTTCAGGGCGATTATGATGACGGAGCTAGCTTTCATCATAGGTGTTTTACCAATGTTGTTTGCAACGGGTGCCGGTGCAAATTCAAGAATTTCGGTCGGTTCTACCGTTTTTGGAGGTATGGTTGCGGCAGCTACTATTGGTGCTGTTTTGACCCCGGCATTTTACGTTATTGTTCAGGAATTCGTTGATAAGTTCCCTAAAAAAGAAATTACCGATAAGGATTTGGAGTATATCGAAAAATGAAAAAGATATTGAGTTCTGTTTTAATATTAATATTTTTCACATCAACGGCGGCAAGCGCCAAGGGGCTTGTATTTTGGAAGAAAAAGCCTGCCGATGAGAAAAAAATTCATATAGTTGAACCGGAAAATAAAAAAGTCAACTGGAAACATGAAAGAAAAAAAGATGTAGAAAATGCAAAAACAAAAAAACAAACCTCTAAGGAAGCTGAAGGGATGTATGAAACAAAATTCCCTGTTATAAACAGTCAAATAGAATATACAGAGATGAATGGTGAGGTTTCATTAGCTGATTGTATTAAACTTGCAATCACACATAACCCGACGATTATGTCTGCTATCAGTAACGCTGAAATATATAAATCACGTATAGGCCAGGCTTGGTCGAATTATTTCCCGACGCTGGGTGCAGGTGTAAGCTATTCCAGAAATGACATGCTTATGACAATGAGCGGCGGCGGTGCTTTTTCAGGTATGATGAACAGACGCTACAATATGTTTTATACTCCGACGTTATCTGCCAATATGTTGTTATTTGATTTCGGAAAAACCAAGGCAAATGCTGATTTGGCGACCAGAAACTATGAAGCCTCAAGATATGACGCAGAAACAAGTATTGAACAGGTTATTTATAATGTGAAAGTCGCTTATTATAATTTGGTATTTGCCGATTTACAAAAAACAGTTTATGAAGACACTGTTCAGGACTACGAGTTGCAGTTGAAGCAGGCGAAGGCGTATTATGAAATCGGTAAAAAGGCCAAGATTGATGTTACGACGGCTGAATACAACTTGGGTAATGCTAAAGTTAATTTGATCAAGGCAAAAAACACGCTTGAGCTTGCAGGAGTTCAACTGGCTAATGCCGTTGGTATACCTGAATTGGAAAACGTTATTTTGAAGGATAAATTAAATACAAAAGAATACAGTGTTAATTTTGATGAATTATTAAAAACTGCAGAAGAATCAAGACCGGCCTTGCTTGCGGCTAAAAAACTTATGGATGCGGCGGAATTAAATATCAGAAGTGCAAAACGAGCTTTTACACCTGATTTGTCAGCATTCGGGTCATATCAAAACGGCGGTGTCAAAGTTAATACCGATTACGGCTATCAATTCGGGGTGCAGCTAAATTACAACAACTTGAACCTTATGCTGCTGAAAAAGCAGGTTGATGAGGCAAAAGCAACTTACAAAAAATATGTTGCCGATTACGAGCAACAAAGACAAAATGTTTATTTGGAAGTGAAAAGTGCATATATAAGTCTTTTGAATTCACGTGATAGTTTGGATGTTGCAAAATTGGCGCTTCAACAGGCTAAAGAACAACAGTATCAGGCGTTTAGAAGATATCAGGTAGGGCTTGGCAATGCTATTGAATTTAAAGATGCTGAAAATACTTATTTGAACGCGCAATTAAGCTATTATTCAAATTTGTTAGACTACAACGTGAATGCGGCTGAGCTGGAGAGGGTTATCGGTGCGCCTATTAGAGAATCTGAAGTCGAATTGTAGTATCGTTTGATATTAAAAAGATTTTTTTCTGGTTGCTAAAGTTTTGGCCAGTTATTTTATTCTTGCAACGGTATGTCTGTCAAGCATTACCATCAAGATGGATATATCCGCCGGCTTCACCCCCCCTATGCGTGAGGCTTGGGCAAGTGTTTTTGGTCTGATTTTTGCAAGTTTATCTTTTGTTTCTGAAGAAATATGATCAATTTTTGTGTAATCTATATCGTCGGGGATTCTGTATTTTTCGAGTTTTGAACCTATTTCGACCTGATATTCCTGGCGTTTTAAGTAACCGTCATATTTGATTAAAATTTCTACCTGCTCGTAGACATCTTTTGGTACGTCAAGTTCTTTTGTTGTTGAATCTAGTTCTTTTAAAATTTTGTAATCAATATTCGGACGCTTAAGCAGTTCGCCTAATTTTATTCCGCGCTCGATATTTTCTCCGTATTTTGCAAGAATAGTGTTAACTTCATCGGTTGCGGAAATTTTTGTTTTCATAAGCCTTTGCTGCTCTTTTTGAATTGCTTCTTGTTTGTCTGTAAAAATTTTGTATTGAACATCGTCAATTAAGCCAATCTTATATCCGATGTCGGTTAATCTTGCATCTGCATTGTCTTGTCTCAATAACAGCCTGTATTCAGAACGCGATGTCAGCATTCTGTAAGGATCTTCGATATCTTTTGTTACTAAATCGTCTATCAGAGTCCCAATGTAGGATGAGCTTCTTGAAAGCTCCAGCATTTCTGAATTATTCAGGTAATTTACTGCGTTAATCCCTGCAATAAGTCCTTGTGCGGCTGCCTCCTCATAACCGCTTGTGCCGTTTATTTGACCGCCTAAGAATAGTCCTTTTATTTTTTTTGACATCAAGGAGTGCGTTGTTTGAACTGCCGGAACGTAATCGTATTCGACTGCGTAGGCGGGTTTTATAACGTGAGCTTTTTCAAGTCCCGGAAGTGTTCTTAGCATTTGAATTTGAACATCTGCCGGCAAGCTGCTTGAAAATCCCTGGATATAAACTTCATAAGTTCCTAATCCTTCGGGTTCTATAAAGATATGGTGTGAAGGGTTTTCTGCAAATCTTACAATTTTATCTTCAATTGAAGGACAATATCTTGGGCCTACCCCATGTATTAGGCCCTGAAACATTGGTGATTTATCTAAATTTGCCCTAATTATTTCGTGAGTTTTTTCATTCGTTCTTGTTAAATAGCAAGGAAACTGTTTCCTTATAGGACGATTGGGCTTGAATGAGTAAAAATTCAGCTCGGCATCTCCCGGTTGAATGGTCATTTTTGAGTAATCAATAGTTCTTTTGTCAACTCTTGACGGGGTGCCGGTCTTTAGTTTTTTTGTTTGAATTCCGAGTTTGTTAAGGCTTTGAGAAAGCCCTATTGCGGCTTTTTCGCCTAAGCGTCCTGCACTGTATGAGCGCAAGCCTACCCAAATTTTCCCCTCCAGTGATGTCCCTGTCGTTAAAACAACGGCACGTGCAGTGTATTCGATGCCAAATTCATCCACCGCACCGTATATTTGATTGTCTTTTACCAAAAGTTCGGTTATACAGCATTGTTTTAAGTAAATATTATCGGTGTTTTCAATAATATTTCGCATATATGCCATATACTCTTTTTTGTCGGATTGGGCGCGAAGCGCTCTTACCGCAGGACCTTTTGAAGAATTTAGCATCTTCATTTGAATATATGTCGCATCTGCAACCTCGCCCATAACTCCGCCCAGTGCATCAATTTCTCTTACCAAAGTTGATTTTGCAGGGCCTCCTATTGCTGGGTTACATGGCATAAGTGCAATGTTATCAACATTTAGAGTGCATAATAATACTTTACAGCCAAGTCTTGCTGCTGATATTGCGGCTTCACATCCCGCATGACCCGCACCTACTACTATTATGTCAAATTTGTTATTTAAATAGTCCATATTTTTATTATAGTACAAATACAAATTAACAACTTGTCTAATATATTCGGAGGATATTTTATTTAATTAATAAAGTCTATAAAGTTTTTGTCGTTTTGATTTATACACACATTTATTGGAGCTCGAAATGTCAGAACAAATTTTAATGCCCATTGGGACAAATAATAGCGAAAATGCGAAAAAAGCACAGTATTCATTAGAAAAAGCCAGAGAAGCACACGAAAGATATTTGATTAGACAGCAAAACAGCGATTTGCAAGAAGCAATTGAACATTACGTCGATGCTGTAAAATTAGATCCGACAATCCCTGAAAGTTATTACAGGCTTGCAAGTTTAATGTGGGAGCAGGGACAAATCAGTGTTTCAACGGCAATTGAACAGTGTAAAACAGCCTGTTCACTCTCGCCTTCTAACATGAATGCACACCTTTATACTGGGTTTTTTATGAAGCTCGCTCAAGATTACAAATCGGCAGAGGCTGAATTTAAATCTGCTATAAAAATGAGCAAGCTCAAATCCGCTCGTCCAAGATTGATTTTATCTCAATCCATTTTGCAGAAAATTAACTCTAAAGACGGTAATATTTCTGATTATGCGGGCTTTTTGTATTATTTCTTGACAGGCTCAATGATGTTGGCTTGGGACAAACCTGCATTGAAAATGTTTTACAAAAATATTGCAGATGATTTTTCCGTGTTTAAGTACAACACTTTGGGTAAGTTCTTTGAAAAATTCAAAATGTTACCTGCGGCTGAAAATATATACAAAAAAGCAGTTTCTGAAACTGAGCATGATGAAATTTTTTATAACAGAATGGGCGATATCGCCTTAAAGAATAAAGAATATGAAATTGCTGTCGACAGCTACAAGAAAGTTTTGGAGGCTAATCCTTTAAATCGTGATGTTTGGGCTAAACTCGCAACTGTCTTGCAAACTTTCTTCCCTGATTTGAAAGATGAAACTATTGATTGTTACGAAAAACTCCTTGAATTTGATGAGAATAAAGCTCCTATTTACTATGAATTAGGACATCTTTATATGGCAAAAGATGACAAGATTAATTCAATAAGCGCATTCAAGCTCGCTGTTGAATTGGAACCTGAAAATCCTTTCTATAACAATTCTTTGGCTTATGCTTATTCAAAGGCTGAATTGTTTGAAGATGCTATTCATCATTACCAAAAGGCAATTGATTTGAATCCTGATAAAGAATGGACTTCTATTGTGTGTCAGGCATTGGGTTCTTTGTATGCGGAGGTTAACGGAAATGTTGATGCCGCTGTTGCAACTTATCAGGCAGGTTTGATTTTGGATCCGAACAATTATGATTTGTATTTATCGCTCGGCGATATTTATATGGCGGATTATGATTTGGATAAGGCAATTAGAGCTTATTGTGACGCGATTACGCTTAACCCTGCGGATTACAGAGGCTATTCTAAAGCCGGTATTGCGCTTTGGGAAAAGGATTATTTGGAAGAAGCCCTTGTCGCTTATCATAAAGCCGTTGAATTGAACCCTGAAAATGAATTTGCACACAATAACCTCGGTATTTTATATTTGGATGGCTTGATGGATGCAGAGCAGGCGCTTGAATATTTTGAAGAAGCTATTGAATTGAATCCGAGCTATACGCTTGCTTATTTTAATGCTGCAAGAGCTTCTGAAAAAATGGAATTCACAAACGATGCCGCGCACTACTATCAAATGGCAATCGATTTGAATAAGATTACTAACGACCTGGATGAAGATGACATCAGAGAGCGTTTGCATAAACTATTTGAGTTGTAGTTTGTGAGTAAAAAGTTGCTGATGAAGTTTTAGGCTGAACATTTAAAGCCGACTGAAGATTTAATCTCTGAAATTGACGCTATAATTGATTCGGTAAAAGATGACCGTGACAAGATTGAAAATATTTATAAGGTTGTTAAGGCTCTAATTTTAGTCTAGAAAAGGGTTAGTTGCTCTTGTTTTGCAAAATGTTTTTTCAAAAATGACGGGCGATGATATTTACATAGACCATATTTATCAATCGCATCAAGGTGTTCTTTTGTGAGATAGCCCGCGTTTTTTGCCCAGTTATATTCAGGGAATTCTTCGTCAAGTTTTTCCATATATCTGTCTCTTGTAACTTTGGCAAGGATGCTTGCGGCGGCTATTGATGCGGATTTGCTGTCGCCTTTGATTACGTACCTTTGAGGGTATTCAAAATTCTTTATAAGTTTGTTCCCGTCAACCAAGACCAAAAGCTCTGATTTATCGGCATTTAGTTTTGAAATTACATCTTCGCATGCCAGTTTCATTGCCTTAAGTGATGAATTGAGTATATTTATCCGCTCTATTTCTTCAACTTCTATGCAAATTGTAGAATTTATTGTGTTTTTTAAAATTGTGTCGTAGATGCTTTCACGTTTCTTTTTGGTAAGCTGTTTACTGTCATTTAGTATGCTTAATTTTTCAATTAATTCCATGCTCTTTTCTGTAAAACAAACAGCGCTTGCAAAAACTCCGCCAGCAGCAGGACCTCTCCCTGCTTCATCAGTCCCGATTACGAGTTTGCCTGTTTTTTTGTCAAAATCAAATAATTCTTCTGTTTTATTATTGTTCAAGTTGTTCATCAAATTCGTCCAGTATAAATTTGCCGATTTTACCTTCTCTAAAATCTCTTAAAACATAAACGGAGGTTCTTTCGATATCAGGTTTGCCGCCTGAGATAATCCAGTTTCTTGATGTTGCAATATCTTCCAGTGATATATTTTTCACCTTATAGTATTCTTTGACTTTTTGAGGATATTTTGCTTTTAACAGTTCCAAAAGTTCTACTGCAACCAATTCACTTGAATATGCGTTTTCGGAAACCGAGTTGACGAACGCAAGTTTTTTGGCAACCTCTTGGTTATCCTGCTTCATCGGTATAATGCCGGGTGTGTCCAACAAATCCAGTTGAGGATTAATTCTTACCCACTGCTGCTGTCTTGTAACACCGGCTTTTGCTCCTGTTTTTGTTTTGGAGGAGCGCGTAAGTTTATTTATTATGCTTGATTTCCCGACATTTGGCATGCCAACAACCATTACTCTTGCAGGACGTCGAAGCAGTCCCTTTTTCATCAGTGCTTGAATTCTTGGCTCTGAAAGCTCAACCGCTTTTTTTACTATATTTGACAAGTCTTTTGAATTCTTGGCATCTGTCAGCATCACCGGAGCTCCTGATGCTTTCTCCAGAAGTTTTACCCAAGGAGTAAGCTCGCTTTTCTCGGTTAAATCTGATTTATTAAGCAAAATTAAACGAGGCTTTTCACCTAAAAGCCTCGCAATATTATCGTAACTGCTTGAATACGGCAGTCTCGCATCAACTACTTCTATCACGGCATCCACAAGCGTAAGCTGTTCTTTTAACTTACGTTCCGCTTTTGCAATGTGCCCTGGATACCAGTGTATGTGAAGTTTATCTTTTTTCAATTTTTTCCTTGATACGAGTTGCTTTGCCTGAACGTTCTCTTAAGTAATACAATTTTGAACGTCTTACATCCCCG
>CALVAZ010000105.1 GCA_944325675.1 Candidatus Gastranaerophilales bacterium | reverse complement strand
ATATCAAAAAAGCAATTTCGTAGGAGAAATTCTCTTTATATAAATATACAGGTTGGAAAGAGGATAACTCAAATGAAAGAACAAGAATTAAATACGATGATGTCAGTTGTGTCAGATCCGATTAATAACGTTTATAAAATCAATTCCAGAAAAGATTTGGAAGAAATTCAACGTATTATTCGTATTTTCAATATATCAGAAGAACAGCATAACAAACACGCTATGCTTTCTATAAAGAATTTAGCAACATTCAGATTAGTGTTGAGCAACAATTAATAAAATAAAGAAATAAAGAAAAGTAAATGTGATTTATTAAGTCTTGATTCAAATTCAAATCAAGGCTTTTTATTATGTAAAAAGCTCCCAAATAGCCGGTACAAAAAGTACAATTCCCACCGCAATTGCAATAAATGTATTAAACATAACCGCACCTGCGGCAATATCCTTCGCCATGCCGACAAGCGTGGAGTATTTATTCTTGAAAACCGCATCCAGAGAAAATTCAATGGCGGAATTAACCATCTCCGCACAAATTACAGAGGATATTGTCAAAAGCAAAACACAAATCTTTGTCGTAGAAAAATCCAGAACAACTGCCAACGCGAGAATTAATATTGCAACACAAAAATGCACCCTGATATTTCTTTCGCTTTTTAAAACAAGTCTTAGCCCTTTTCTGGCATTTTTAAATGTATTTGAAAATCCTTGAGATTTGTATTTTGTCATAACCCTATACTTTCCAGCGCTTCGTTTTGTAACCCTACAACAAAATTATAATCCTCAATACTTTGGTGGTCAAATCCCAAAAGGTGCATTATCCCATGACTAATTAAAAAAGCCAGTTCACGGTCAAATGTTGTACCTTTTTTTTCTGCTTCTTCCTGAACCTTGTCGAGTGCAATTATAACTTCCCCGAGATTAATTTCGCCGTCAAATATAAACTTGTCTTCGCTATCGGCAAAAATAGCAAAAGTTATTATATCGGCGGGATAATCCTTTTCTCTGTATTCTTTGTTAATCTCGTGAGTTTTATTGCTGTCACAGTACAAAAAATCAAACGAAACAGTATTGAATTCATGCCCATTTAGGCAAGATTTTGTGAATATTTTATCCATGTAAAAGCGAAGCACCTTCTTTGCAATATCGATGAATTTTTTTTCATTGATGTCACATTTTTCAAAAATATTTTCGCTAAAAACATTAATCTTTATCTTCTTCACTGCGTTTTTCCAGCTGTTTAATCTTGTTTTCCAAATCTTCGTCAAGAATTTTGTTAGGCATAACAATCTTGCTCTTGTCAAATTCTTCAGCAAGATTTTCTTGATATTTAATTCTGTTGTGCTGCATACCTCTCAAAATTCTGCTGAAAGTTGCCGCAATAACTTTCAAATCGTGCAAAGTAAGTGGACTGTCCGCAAGCTGAGTATCATTGAGACGTTCCACAATAATCTTATCAATAATATTTTCAATTTCTTCAGGTTTAGGATTTTTCAGTGATCTGACGGCCGATTCCACAGCATCAGCAATCATCAAAATAGCAGTTTCCTTCGTATTCGGCTTTGGCCCTGTATATCTGAATTGTTCTTCCTTAACATTTTCAATGCCTTCTTCCTGAACTGCTTGGTTATAGAAATAACTTGCCAAACCTTCACCATGGTGCTGTAAAATGAAATTGTGAATAATAGGAGGCAAACCGTATTCTTTAGCCAGCTCAACGCCATCCTTCGGGTGAGCGGTAATAACCATCTTGCTCAAACGCGGATTAAGTTTTGTGTGGGGATTTTCAATACCGAAATATGATTGATTTTCCACAAAAAACAAAGGTCTCTTTAATTTACCGATATCATGGTAAAACGCCCCGACTCTTGCCAAAATCGGATTTGCACCAATAGCTTCAGCAGCAGCTTCACAAAGATTGGAAACCATTAGACTATGGTGATAAGTTCCGGGCGCTTCAAACTGCAAACGTTTCAAAAGCGGTTGATTATGGTCAGCAAGTTCCGCCAAGCCATATGGGGTTATTATACCGAACCAACTCTCAAATACCGGTGATAAACCTAATGCAATAATTGAGCTCAATATACCGTTTACAAATATAAACACACAATTTTGAACAATCAGCATATTATTTACATCAATAAGGCACTTTTCAATCAAGTATATGCTTAACGTAATCATTAAGCCCGCTAATGAAATATAAAATCCGTTTTTAATCAAATCAAAACGTCTGGAATATCTGACCTGAGATAAAGTAATCATTGAAACCATACCCAAAAGAACAAAGGTTACAAGCCACTGAATGTCATACTGGTCTCCGACGGCCAACACTACCGAAAGTATTATTGTTGCCATAAAAGCAATTCTCGGGTTCAAAAAAATCGTCATTATAATCATGTACGCCGGAATAGGCAGAATATAAGGCGAAAAACCTATTGGTATAACAGTTGCTATTATAGCTATAACTATGGATAAAACAGCCGATATGGAAATATATCTTGCTTCAAAAAAAGATTTTTCGAAAAGCTTAACATATCCTAAAAACATAAGAGTTGTTAGAAGCACTAAAATATATATAGCTGAAAGCCCCTGCCAATTAAGTTCATAAACATTATAACCGGCCTGTCTTAAAGCATCTCTCTTTAACCTTGTAACCGGTTCACCTTCAAACAAAATTTTGTCACCCTTTTGGAAGGTTATTTCATAGGGTTTAACAGAATTCATGGCATTTTTTCTGGCAATTTCCGTTGCAAATTCATCCACAACCAAATTAGGCACAATAACCTGTTCTAAAAGTGCGCTAATCACAGAAACCTGACGTTTGGAAACATTGGAAACCATGTTATTAGTCACCAAAAGATGTATATTATTATTTTCATAATCACTTTCACTAATACCAACATGCAATATCTTGTCCAAAGTCATATTTGCCTTGTCAAACACTTCTCTCACACTTGCATCATCAGCTTTTAGCAAAAATGTAGTAATAAATTCTTTTCTTGGATTGCCGGATAAATCAAGCAAAATACCGATCTCATCCAGTTTAACCGACGGATCAGTATCTTTTTTTCTAATCTGCAAAATGGAATTTTCCATAGTAGTAAGATTCGTTTTTATAAACTCATCTTCAGCAGCAGTCAACACCGGCTCGACCCTTGAGGCAACTTCTTTTCTGTGTTGCTCAGTTCTTTTAACATCAACAACGGTGAGAGTTTTTTGCGCAATAATGTCACGTTTGCTTATACCGTTTTCAATAATATTTTGAAAAAAATAATTTTGAGATGAAATGACACCTGTCATTAATAAGGTAAACCCAATCAATGCAGAAACTTTAACAGTATTTGATGAAGTCATGAAATTCTTCAATTTATTTATAAAATCAACCATGTTTTATATTCCTTTTTTATATATTTTATAACTTCCTGTTTTTTTTTCAAGTCCTGCTTGACAACCACCTTGATGTAGTATAATTAAGGAGTATCCCCTCTTGGGAAAGGTTAGGGAAAAAGTTAATAATTTACGTATTCTGCAAAGTAATTATTAGCCGGTTTTAAAGAGATGATGGAAGTATTTTCCTGTTTTTACAAAACTTCATAATTAACGCAGATATGGCAATTTTAATTTTATTCAAAACTATATATATATAGAAGGTGTTTGTAGGTACATATCATGAAGGTAGAAAAAGTTAATCGAAGTTTTGTAAATCAAAAAGCCCAGATTAAAAATATTCAACCGCAGTTTACAGGCGGTCTGGGCAAGGTTTCAGAACAAATTACACAATCACTCCCCGGAAAAAATGCCATAAAAAATATGAAAAATCTTGAATGGCTTAAGGGAGAAATCGGCGGTATATTAATTACAGCGTTAGGAACGGGATTAGTTGCGCCGATTTTTATTGGATTTAACCCGTTTGTAAAAGCGCCCAAAGGTGCTTCTGAGGAACAAAAAAAGGATGTCAAAAATACCAAATTATATACGGCTATGAGACAGCCAATATCCGCTGTTTTGGCAATTTTATTCCAAGTAAGCGCACTAAAACCGATTGACAAGTTTCTTGATCAAATACTAAACAATCCTGAATATTCAAAATATTTGAGCTTACACATAGATCAATCAGCACTTAATAACAAATCTTATATAAAAACAATTACCAAAAAAGAACTTAAAAAAGAAGGCATCAAAAAACCTTCTATATTTGGTGTATTCAAAAACGGCTATTCAAAGACAATGGAAGCACGCAAAGAATACAATAATTTATTAAAAACGCGCACTGACAATAAAGCAGAGAAACAACTTAGTGATTTAGCCGAAAGCTTTTATGAAACAGGCAAAATAAAAATCGGAAAGCGCTATCTCGATGATAAAACACTTGCAGAACTTATAAACTCTCAAATTGATGATTATATAGAAGATGCAAAAAAACTAAAAATTGATAATGATGGTCTTACATTCTACACAAAAAGAGCAAATACCCTTATCAAAAATGAAGACCATATAAGAGAAATATTCAAAGATATTCCGTACAAAGAAATAGCAAAAACAGAAGATTCTAAAGCACTTGAAACATTGTATAATCAAACAGAAACAATGCTCAAAAATCTTCTTAAAAATGAAAACAACCCTGAAATACAGGAATTAATACAAGAAATACTTGATAGACCAAAAGATATAAGAGCAAGCAGGGTATCAAGGACACTTCAACGTATAGACACTATCAAAGATGCATGTAAAGAAGGTTTTTCAATAGACGAATATCTGGATAAGATGTCACTAAGGAATGCTGAGCTTGACAGAACAATAACGAAATTAAAACTTGGTAAAATAGCTGATCCATCAAAGGCAACAAGCAAAACAATTACAGATGCACTTGATACGGTTGTTAATAACTGCAAATTCAATCCATCTGACCAACTTTTAAAATCAATATTACACGATACAGATACTTTTGATTCAAATTTCGAAAAATTATCCAAAAAAATCCATAAGGACATAACAAAACTTTATAAAAAACTTGTAGAAAACAAATACAAAGCTCCAAACCAAATAATCAAAATCCTAATAGGCGTATGTATAACATTACCAATAACATGTAATGCATTAAACTGGGTATACCCGAGATTTATGGAAAGAGTATTCCCTAACCTTTCAGGAGTCAAAAAAGATAAAGAAGTAAAGGGTGGAGGTGATAAATAATGGCAAACAAAGTTTTATCAGTAACATCCAGACTCATCGGAGCAGCGGAACAGAGCAAACCATTACAATGGGCAGAGAGAAAATTCCGCGAAGATCCTGAAAAAGCTCTTGGTTTAGCAACAGTAGCATCAATTATAGTAAAAGACGGCGTAGGCTGCTATAAATATGTTACTCAAAGTATAAAAAACGAAAAAATTCCGGAAGAAAAGAGAAAATTTGTTGCAGCACTAGACTTAACAAACGGCGTTTTAATGATATTAGCCCAAATCGGAATGTTCTTTGCAATGCGTAAGTTTAGCGAACCAATTTTCAATAAATTATTCAGCAAGTCATTCAATAAACAGAACGCCAAAAACATTGCATCAAAAATACGTATGCAACAAGAAAGAGCCGGAATGACCGTATCAAGAAAATTAAATATTGAAAAAGACTATAACAAAGTAAGATCTGATGCGTTGAACTTATTTAAATTTGTTGCCGATATTGCAGCCGCAACTATCATCGGTAAACGTGTAATTGTACCATTTATAGCCACACCGCTTGCCGCAAAAGTCAAGAAAAGAATGGACTTACACAACAACGAAGCATCAAAACCAGCTGAAGAAGGGAAAAACGAACCATCAAACGTTGCCGAAACAGCATCTCCGCAAGAAGTCCACAAACTTGACATAACAACCAACAACACAAATCTTTTAAAACGATATTATAATTATCACTAATTTAAAGATAAAAATTTACAAACTTGAGTCGCAATTTCAACTGCGACTTTTGTTTGCGTTTCAATAGTGCTTGCGCCGAGATGCGGAACAGCGACAACGTAGTCAGGAT
>CALVAZ010000104.1 GCA_944325675.1 Candidatus Gastranaerophilales bacterium | reverse complement strand
GGTAATATCATGATTGATTACTGTATGAATAAATTTTTTGGTGAACCTTATGATAAAGACGGGAAAATTGCTGCATCGGGGAATATTTGTGAAAGCTGGCTTGATTGTCTTATGCAGGATGAGTATTATTTTAAAAATCCGCCAAAGACAACAGGTAGAGAATATTTTACACCTAAATATATTGAAAATGCTTTAGGGTTTGCACCAAATAGTACTGCTGACATTATTGCTACGGTTACCGCCTTAACGGCAAAGACTATTGCAACGGCGTATGAAAGATTCATATATCCTTTGGTTGATATTGATGAGGTTATCGTCGGTGGCGGAGGTGCGTATAATCCTACTTTGATGAGTTACTTACGTTCTTATTTGCCAAAACATATCATGTTAAAAACTCACGAGGATTACGGTATTTCAAATAACTTTAAAGAGGTTATGGCGTTTGCGCTTTTAGGTTATTGCGCTTATTACAATATCCTGAATAATCTTCCATCTTGTACTGGTGCTAAAAAACGAGTAGTTTTAGGTAAGATGACTAATTGTTAATTACCTTTTTGGATATATATTATTAACTAATGTAAATTTTGTTTTTTTTTATGTCAATTATCAGATTTACGAGTCTTAATATTAATACAAAATTTAAGGAGAATGTAACTATGTATCTTAGTCCAATTTTAAAAAATGCATCTGATATTATTCTTGATACTCACTTGGTTGAGAAACCTAAGGCACTTCCGCCAAGCAAAATGCATGAATTTTTCACAGATTCACTTCCTGCGTTGTTAGAGCAACAAACTGTTTCATCTAAAATTGCAGCAAAGAAAGAAGAAGCTAGTAAAGTTGGCGAATTTGTTGGACAAATTTTTAACTATTTTGGATAATTGCAAAAGGTATACTATCTATCAAATCTTTAGCCATAACAGAGTATGTTGTTAACTTTTGGCTGGCGATTTCTCCGCACAAACCATGCAGGTAGACACCTGTCTTGGAGGCCTCTATTGGGGACATCTTTTGTGCCAAAAGTCCTGCTATCATGCCTGTCAGAACATCGCCGCTTCCTGCTTTTGCAAGTGCACTGTTGCCTGTATTGTTTTCATATATGTCAAGTTCGTTTGAGCAAACAATAGTTTTATGAGATTTCAATACAGTTATACAGTTGTATTTTTTAGAAAGATTTATTGCGCTTTCGGAAAAATTTTCCAATACGTCTTGTGTTGTTATGTTTAATAATCGGGCTGCTTCTGTTGGATGTGGTGTTATAATTGATGTTTTCGGAAGTTTTATATTTTGGTTTTGAGCAAGGATATTCAACCCATCTGCATCTATAATCGTTGGGATATTATAAGCATTTTTTATTGCGGTTTTAAATATACTAATTGCTTTTTGTGAAGTCGAAATTCCACAGCCTATTGATAAAACATCAGTTGTTTTTAGCTGTTTTTTAATATCTTTTATAGGGACAAAAACTATATTTTGCGTTTGCGCGGAAACTGCTTTTATCACATCATCGCAGGCGGCCAAAAAACAATATCCGCAACCTATTTTTAATGCGGCAACACTTGAAAGATAAGCCGCTCCAGGCATGTACTTTGAACCGGCAATATTAAGCACTTTACCAAAAGTACCTTTATGTGAATTTTCTGCTCGCTCAGGTGGTTTAAAGTCCATTTTGTCTGATTGCCTCATAGGTTACTATTGCTACGGAATTAGATAAATTCAAGCTTCTTTGACCTTCTTTCATCGGAATTGTTATGGCATTTGGACGTTTTACGTATTCTTCAGGTAGTCCTCTTGTCTCCGGCCCAAATACCAGAAAATCTCCTTGTTTGAATTTTATATCGGTGTATAACTTTTTTGACTTGGTGGTCAGATAGTAAAAGTTAGCATCCTTATTTGATTCAATCAATTCCTCAATAGTATCAACTTTTTGGATATCAACGCTATCCCAATAGTCCAAGCCTGCTCTTTTTGTATATTTACTTGAAAGTGAAAAACCAAGTTTTCCAACCAAATAAAGTTTAGAGCCTGTACATGCGCAAAGTCTTGCTATATTACCGGTATTCTGTGGAATTTCTGGTTCATATAATACAATATTAAACATTACTTCTTCTCAAAAAGTTTTTTACTTTCAACTACAACCGGTATTCCTCGAACCACACAAAATATAATAGCAATCCAAGCAAATACTACTGCTATTGTATTCATAATATCAAATGCCGGATAAATCTCAAATCCAGGTGTGTGTGCAACGATTATAAGTATAAATGCTACAACCTTAGCTACGGCATAGCTTATTCTCATAAATTTAGATGCGCATATAAATTTACCCAGTTTACTTGATTGCATTGAAGTTTCACCAAATGCTGTATAACCTTGAGCTAGAGCAACACTTCTTATGCTATCTGTTGTGAATGCACGAGTAACACAAATTATAGGAAATATAGGGTTAAGCCATCCTAATACTGCATAGATAATCCAATAAGATGCTTCAACTATCCTGTCCCCCATAATGTCTAATACGGAGCCCAGCTGCGATGATTCATTGAATTTTCTTGCAACATACCCGTCTACACCGTCAAGTATGAAGGCGATGACTGTTAGGACAAAAGCAAGTAAATATGACCAAGTCGTTGGTATAAATAACAAATATATCGCAAAAAATGCTACGAATATTCTAAATATTGATATAAAATTTGCCATAAAACTTTCTCCTTATAGATGTTGCTTAACTCTTGAAAGCCCAAAATCAACTTCATCGAGTTTTTTCACTCTGTCGCCAAGCATTATTTTTTCAGCTTGTTCTAAAATTTTGGTGACCATAAATCCGTTATCACCGTCAGAACGTGCTTTCTTACCTGTTTCGCAGCAGCTTATAAAGTGCTGACATTCAAGTTTAAGAGGTTCAATTTCAAGGTAGTCAAGGGTTATATTTTTTGTATTATCAGCAGTGAAATTGTCATATATTGTCAATTTGTGTTCAGGTAAAGTATCGTCTAAAATTGCAGTTGCCTTCGTCCCTCTAACCAAAAGCTGAACATGTTTTCTCGGTGTAATCCAGCTGTCTGTGATATGACCAATTACGCCGTCTTCAAATTCAATGCTCAGGTGTGTTATATCCATAATCTCATTTCTATCGGTTGAGCTTCCTATTGCTGAAATTATTCTCAAAGGTTCTTTACCTATAACATAGCTCATCATCGAAACATCATGAGGTGCCAAATCCCACATTACGCTTCTGTCGTTTTTGAAATAATTTACATTCAATCTGTCGCTTTGTGCATAAACCACATCTCCAAGTGCGCCCTCTTCTATCAACATTTTTAGCCTATTAACAGCAGGGTGGTATAATAGCAGGTGACCTACCATAAGAACAAGTCCTTTGCTGTCGGCAAGTTCTTTTAAGTCTTTGGCTTCTTGTGCAACTGTTGAAATTGGCTTTTCTACATAGACATTTTTGCCGGCTTCAAGCATTGCCTTGACTATTTTATAGTGTGTGTGACTTGGAGTTACAACGGCGACGGATGTTATTTCTGGATTGTTTATAATGTCATTGAAATCTCGTGTTATTTTTAAATTTGGATACATTTCTCTAATTTTAGCGATATTGTCATCATCCAAATCGCAAACCATTTCAAGTACGTTTAAGCTGTTGAAGTTACGTACGATATTCCTTCCCCACAATCCGCATCCTATAACTGCTATTTTTTGTTTTGTCATTTTTATTTTTCCTTTTCATTATCATATAACAAAAATTTAGTGATTTCGTTCTTTTAGTGCGTTTAATCTTAATTCATGCATTTGTTCGCATCTTTCGTAGAATAATTCTTTGTCTTCTTCATCAAATCTTGTAGCAAGTTTGCCTAATAATTCTTTTGGAAATTCTGATATTTTGACCATTCGGTCTAAAATCTCGTCGTTAAGAGAGTATAATGGTCTGTAATTTTTATAAAATATAGCCTTAGCCTCATTATCACCAGCTTGAGGATTAGCATTTAATTTTTCTCCGAGCTTGTAGGTGGTATAATTTTGATTTAAAAATACGGCTTTGTATTTTTTTAATATAAGTCTGACAATTA
>CALVAZ010000103.1 GCA_944325675.1 Candidatus Gastranaerophilales bacterium | reverse complement strand
GAACTCCTTTTGCAGCTCAATCAGCAGCTGAACTTGTAGCTAAAAAATCTATTGACCAAGGTATGAAAAAAGTTGAAGTTTACATCAAAGGACCTGGTTCAGGTCGTGAAACTGCAATCAGAGCAATTCAAGCAGCAGGTTTGGAAATTACATTGATTAAAGATGTGACCCCAATTCCTCACAACGGTTGCAGACCACCAAAGAAAAGACGTGTATAGTGATATTCACGGCTATTAACTAAGTAGTAAGGCGGGGGCTTGCTTAAAGCCAAAAAGCAAACCATAGATGCCCCGCAAAAGTAAAGGAGAAAAAATGGCAAGATACAAAGGACCTACAAACAAATTATTCCGTAACTACGGTGTTAAAGATTTGTCTAACAGAAAGTTGACATCTTCTATGAGACAAAGTGCTTCAGGTCAGCACGGTGCAGTCAGAAAAAAACTTTCTGAATATGCAATTCACTTAAATGAAAAACAAAAAATCAGACTTACTTATTTGGTAAGCGAAAAGCAATTTGCTAAATATTACAACGAAGCTGCAAGAAGAAAAGGTGTAACAGGTACTATATTGTTGCAACTTTTGGAATCAAGATTGGATAACGTCTTGTTCAGAGCAGGCTTTGGTATTACACGTAAACAAACAAGACAAATTGTAAACCACGGTCACGTTCTTGTAAACGGTAAAAAGGTAGATATTCCTTCTTACTTAGTAAAACCGGGTGATGTTGTAACAGTAAAATCAAGAAGTGAACAATACTTAAAGAATGTATTGGAAATGATTGATATGGCTTGTGCTCCGGCATGGATGACTATTGACAAAGATGCTTTAAAAGTTACTTTTGATAGAATTCCGGAAAGAGAAGAACTTGATCCTGAAATCAAAGAACATTTGGTAATTGAATATTATTCTAAATAATTTGTAGGCACATAAACGCCTTCAATAATGTCCAATACGGAGAGATCCGAAAAATAGTTATTATAAAACTAGGAGAAAAACAAATGGAATTAAAAATTAAATGCGTTAATACAACAACAAGCTCTGACGGTTCACAATACGGTAAATTTGTAATTGAACCGTTGGAAAGAGGATTTGGTACTACAATTGGTAACTCTTTAAGACGAGTATTGTTATCAAGTCTTGAAGGTACCGCTGTAACATCAGCAAGAATTGAAGGTATTACTCACGAATATACTGCAATTCCGGGTGTATTAGAAGATGTTATTGACGTAATGTTAAATCTTAAAGGCTTAGTTGTTAAAACCGATTCTAAAGATGCTCAACATTTGAGAATAGATGTTGATCGTCCGGGACCGGTTCTTGCAAGTGATATTCAGTTACCTGCAGGTGTTAAAGTTGTTAACCCTGACTGGTTAATTTGTACAGTAGCTGACGGTGGTTCTTTCCACGCTGATGTGATTGTTGAAACCGGCAAAGGCTACGTTGCAAATGATGTTCCAAGAGATGCAAAAGGTATGTCAATTGATGTGTTGCCTATTGATGCAACATTTATGCCTATCAAACGTGTAAGCTACAATGTTGAAAATACTCGTGTAGGTGACATGATTGATTTTGACAAATTGACTTTGGAAATTTGGTCAAACGGTTCAATTGATGTAACAAATGCATTAAGTCAAGCATCAAATCTTTTGATTGATCACTTTATGCAAATCTCTTCAATTACAGGTCAACCGGTACTTTCACCAGTTGCTTCAGTAGAAGAGGTTATAGAAGAAGATTCTAATGTTCCTTCAATGACAATTGAAGAATTGGAATTGTCAGTTAGAGCATATAATTGCTTGAAACGTGCAAGTATCAATTCAATGGCTGAATTGTTAAAGAAATCAGAACATGATTTGTTGAACATTAAAAACTTCGGTAAAAAATCTTCAGATGAAGTAATCGAAAGATTGCATCATTTCGGTTTGGAATTAGCTCCAAGCCCTGAATTTGAAGAAGAAATCGGCTAATAATAGTTAAATTAAATATAAGGAAAGTAAAAAATGAGACACCAAACTAAAAAACATACGCTTGGAAAAGCACAAGACCAAAGAGAAGCCTTGTTGCGTTCTTTAGCGACTGAACTTTTTATGCACGGTGAAATCAAAACAACTATGGCAAGAGCAAAAGCCTTGAGACCATACGCTGAAGAGATTATCACTTATGCTAAGAAAGGTGACTTAAATAGCCGTCGTCAAGCAGCTAAATATATTTTCGATAAAGAAACAGGGAAATATATGGACTTAGCGACGGGTGAAGTTTTTGATGCACCTCAAGCAGATAAAAAGTTAGCTGCAGAAACAGTTTTGAGAAAACTGTTTGTAGTAATCGGTAAAAAATATTCAAATCGTGAAGGCGGTTATACAAGAATTTACCGTTTGCCTCCAAGACGCGGCGATGCCTCTGAAATGGCATTAATCCAATTGGTATAACGTTATGCGTTATACCTTTCGGGTTCAATATATCGGAAAAAATTATGCAGGGAGCCAGTTACAGGCCGGCAGTAATTTACCGACAATACAAGGAGAACTCGAAAAAGCACTCAGTACATTGATATGCGGAGATTCCGCAAATAATAAACGACCGATTAAAACAATCTTCTCCGGAAGAACTGACAGCGGAGTAAATTCTGTAGGTCAGGTTGTTCATTTTGATTATGATAAGCCTATTGTTGCTTCCAGGTTTATGTATTCACTAAATGAAATTTTACCTGATGATATTTCTGTCAGCGATTTGAAAGAGGTTGATTCTTCATTTCATGCTCAAAAATCAGCAAAAAAACGTCATTATGTATATGAATTTGTTAATCGCAGATTGAAAAACGCATTTGACGGAGATTTGTTGAGGATAAAGTATGATGTTGATATAGAAAGGATGCAAAAAGCACTTGACTATCTCAAAGGGGAACATGATTTTTCAAGTTTCAAAAGCTCCGGAACGCTAAACCCGAGCAAAGTTTGTTTTATATATGAAGCGAAAGTTTCACGAGTCGGCGACAAGGTTGTCATTGATATTATAGGAAACAGATTTTTGTATAATATGGTGAGGGCTATTGTCGGAACCCTTTTAGAAATAGAAGGGCATAACCTGCCGCCTGAGCATATGAAAGATGTTTTGGAAGCAAAAGATCGCCGAAAGGCTGGTCAAAACGTCAGTCCTTACGGTCTGACATTAGTAGAAGTAACATATTAAAAATTGGAGATATAAGCATGAAAACTTATTCAGCAAAACCTCTGGAAGTAGAAAGAAAATGGTACCTAATTGATGCCGAAGACGAAATCTTGGGCAGATTGGCCGTTAGAATTGCTAATATTCTTAGAGGTAAAAATAAACCTGAATATACTCCAAACGTTGATACAGGTGATTTCGTAATCGTAATCAATGCTGACAAAGTTAGAGTTTCAGGTAATAAAGAAACTGATAAAATTTATTATCACCATACCGGTTATCCGGGTGGCTTGAAAGCTGCAAGCGTAAAAGAAGTACGCGAAAAAGATGCAAGAAAATTAATTGAAAAAGCAGTTAAAGGTATGCTTCAACACAATACATTGGGCGATACCCAATTTACAAAATTGAAGGTATATAACGGACCTGAACATCCGCATGCTGCTCAAAAACCAATCGTACTTGAAAAAGAAGGAGGTAACAACTAATGGCTGATAAAGAATTTATAGCTACAGGACGTAGAAAGACCTCTATTGCAGTAGTAAAATTGGTTAAAGGTAAAGGCAGAATTTTTGTTAACGGTAAAAAATTAACTGATTATATCGGAAACAGACCTGCTATTGAAATGTTAGTATACAGACCACTTGTTTTGACAGATAACCAAGAAAAGTTTGATGTAAGGGTTAAAGCTGTTGGTGGTGGAATTGTTGCTCAATGCGGTGCTATCAGACATGGTATTGCAAGAGCCTTAGTAAAATCTAACGAAGAATACAGAAACGTATTAAGACTTGAAGGTTTGCTTACACGTGATCCACGTGTTAAAGAACGTAAGAAATACGGTCGCAAACGTGCAAGAAAACGTTTTCAATTCTCAAAACGTTAATATTTTTTCAAAAGCCGGTTTTCAAAACCGGCTTTTTTGTTGACATGCTACTAATCGGCATTTTCTTTCTCTTTAATTGCGAGGTAAAGAGAAAGAAAACGCCGGCAAAAGAAAGAGAAACACGCAATCGTTTTGAGCAATCCTTCGGATTGCAAAGCCCTAAAGGGCGCACATACGTGCCGTTACACCCCTCACCCTGCCATCTCCCACAAGGGGAGAGGAGATATGGTGTAAAATTTGCAATCGTTCACCGCGCTTTCTTACTCGCTCGCGCTTATAATCACGGCGCGGACAAACAAAATATTCGACCTTAACGGAACGAGCAATCATTACATAACAAAACAATAACAAAGCGAGCGTTGTTTGAGCGTAGCGAGTTTGCGAGCTTGGGTTGAGTTATAGTAATGATTAGCGAGTGTAGTTCCGGTCGAGAGTTTCTTGGGGTACTTTCTTGTCGGTACAAGAAAGTACTATGTTCCGATAATATTTTTTATGTAAACAAATGTTACAAAAAATACGACTTGTGAAATTAGGCTCTTTTCAAATACTTTATATATAAGAGAGAGTACACAACCATAAGGAGAGCTATTATGTCGTTTTTAGCGGTAGATTCACAAAAAAGTTTATTTATTTTGCAGAGAAACCAACTACAGTATGAACAAACTTTGGTTATGAACGAAGCAAACTGGGTTTCAAAAGAA
>CALVAZ010000102.1 GCA_944325675.1 Candidatus Gastranaerophilales bacterium | reverse complement strand
TAGGTTGATTGATTTAAAGATAACCAAAAATTTATCTGTGCACGTACATTCATTCTAATATTATAAAATATTTGACAAATTTAAAAAATAAGTTATAATATGATACGTATTCATATCATTAAATACGTAATAATATCATTATGTATCTTAATGAACAATACAGCTATATATAAGAGCAATATATATGAAAACTAATATTCATAAACTACTAGGCAAAATAATAAAACTTTGTAGACAGGAAAAAAATTTAACACTTCAAGAACTCGCCTACAAAACCAAACTCCGCAGAGAATACTTAAAAATGATAGAAAAGGGAAAAGCAAAGGGAGTACGTCTAAAGCATATAGATAAAATTTGTAAGGGATTAAATATCTCCTTTGATTACTTATCTGAATCATTAAAATCAGTCAATAAAAAAGTCCCTTAAAGGGACTTTTTATGATTCAACGTATTCTCTTAATCTTTTTGATCTATTCGGATGACGAAGTTTTCTCAACGCCTTCGCTTCAATTTGTCTGATACGTTCACGAGTAACTCCGAATAATTGGCCTACCTCTTCAAGTGTTCTTTGACGACCATCGTCCATACCGAAACGTAATCTTAATACATCACGTTCTCTTGGAGAAAGAGTGCTTAACACTTCTGCCAAATCTTCTCTCAAAAGTTCTGATGCAACAGTCTTGATAGGAGCATCAGCCTCTTTATCTTCTATAAAATCACCCAGTCTTGAATCTTCTTCTTTACCGATTGGTGTTTCCAAAGATAAGGGCTCTTGAGCTATTTTAATAATTTCACGAAGTTTTGGTATAGAAACATTCATTTCGATTGCCAATTCGTCTTCGGTAGGTTTTCTTGAAAGTTCTTGCGCCAAACGACGAGTAACTTTTTTCAATTTATTAATCGTTTCAACCATGTGGACAGGAATACGAATTGTTCTCGCTTGATCTGCAATAGCACGAGTTATTGCCTGTCTTATCCACCAAGTTGCATAAGTTGAAAACTTAAATCCGCGTTCATGGTCAAACTTTTCTGCTGCACGAATTAACCCCAAGTTACCTTCTTGGATTAAATCCAAGAACAACATACCGCGGCCAACATATTTTTTCGCAATACTTACAACCAAACGCAAGTTTGCCTGAACAAGTTTTCTCTTAGCAATAGCACCCGGAGTTCCGCCTTGGAGTATTTTTCTTGCAAGTTCAATTTCTTCTTTAGCAGAAAGAAGTTTTATTCTTCCGATTTCTCTTAAATATAATCTTACAGGATCATCAACTGCAATACCTTTTGGCAATTCAAAATCAATATCCTCATCCGATTCATCCGGACTTGACATCATGTATATGTCATCCATATTCATTTTATTGCCAATCTTTGAAGTAACAATATCTTCTATATTATCAGTACTAATGTCCATATTCATGTAGTTAACACTATCATCTCCGGACTCTAAAACATTATCCTCACCTAAATCTTGCAAATCCAGTGTATCATCTTCCATTACGCTTACAACTGAGGAATTGGGTTGTCTTTTTTTACTCATTAATAATTCTCCGATTTTTGTTTATTAATTTTATCTCTTAATTGCATTTGAATTTTTAGGGCTTCAGTATCGTCATTGTTTGCGTTTCTATATAAATTACGCATTTTTTCTTTTTCTTTTTCCCTTTGACATTGATTTATTTTATTTATGTTTTCTCTAATAATATTTTCAAAGTCTTTTGGGGATAGATTTCTATAACTTTCCGAAATACTTATTAAATCCGTCACAGTTGCCTGTAATTCAGGATTTTCAATAAATTCCGTATATAAATGTTCAATTAATTCCTTTACATTATTTACGGTACACGTTAATTTGTCAATTGTGGATTTTACAATTATTAACGTTTCATTTTCAAATGCCGTATCGCCGATTATAGTCTTGATTACATCAAAACTTAAGGGGCTTTCGGGTACTAGAAAAACACTCAATAAATTTTTTTGCGCTTTTTCGAATATTGAAACTTTTTTTGTTACATTCTTAACAAAAGCTTCAGGACTAGAATTTGCATGAGTAGCAGAATTTACCTCTCTTGCCAAAATTTTACTATCAATATTAAGTGCTTGAGCCACCATTTCAACATATTCCGCCCTAACAATTTTATTACCTATTTCTTGTAAAACAGGGATAATTCTTCGGACAAACTTTGCCTTCTCGACAGGTGTTTTATATTCGTCTTTGTCTTTTAGTATATTATTAATCTGAAAATCTATTAAAAGAGGTGCATGTTCCATATACTGCTTGTAGCTTTCAGCACCGACAGAACGAATAAATTCATCGGGATCCTTCCCCTCAGGTGGCGATATAACTCGAATTTCACAGGAATATTTGTCATCCGATGTCGAAATATAACTTTCATCAAAAATTTTTATATTTCCAATCCCTTCAAAAACTTCTTTTATAACTTCTGCACCTCTGTCAGTTGCTTTTTGACCTGCAGAATCGGTATCGAATGAGAGATAAATTTTTCTTGATTTTGTGTAACGGGAAAGTAATTTTACGTGCTCTTGGGTTAAAGATGTTCCGCAGGAGGCAACACAATTTTCTATACCGTGAGCCTGAGCTGAAATGACATCAAAATAACCTTCCATCAAAACTACACTGTCTTGCTCTTTTATAGCTTCTTTTGCTGTATACAAGCCATATAATAATTTACTTTTGTTATATATAAGAGAATCCGAAGAATTAAGATATTTCGGAGATTGCCCATCTTCAATAGCTCTTGCACCAAATGCCACAAAATCACCAAATTCATTTTGGATAGGAATTATCAACCTATTTCTGAACCTATCAATAAACCTGCTTTCTTTTCCGGGAATAATTAAATTTGCTTTTTCTAAAATTTCGTCGGAGAAATCTTTTTTTAGCTCATCATATAAGGCAGTATAACCTTTTGGAGCAAGTCCAAGATGGAATTTTTTTATAACATCCTTTGATATTCCCCTTTTTGTGAGATATTTTAAGACATCCTCAGTTGTTTTATCGGATTTTTTTAACAACATATCACTATAAAAATCAACTGCACGGGACATAGCTTTTACCATCTGTTCTTTTAAATCTTTAGACGCTTCGCCATGCCTGTAACTTTTAGGAAGTTCAAGTCCGAATTCTTGAGCCAAGTCTTTTATCAAATCCATAAACTCGACATTTTTTGTTTTCATAATAAAAGACAAAGCATCCCCGCCGGCCCCGCAACCAAAACACTTATAAATCCCGAGTTGCGGATTTACGGAAAACGATGGGGTTTTTTCCTTATGAAACGGGCACAAACCCCAATAATGGTTGCCTGATTTCTTCAAAACGACCTGTTCAGAAACAACATCTACTATATCTAATCGGTCTTTTATTTGGGATATAAGTTCTTCCAGAGTATCTGCCATAACTACATTTTAGCATTAATATTTTTTTAAGCAAAATTTTAGCCAGATGGGCAATATCCATATTTGCAAAAAATTTGTAAAATGCTTGTATGGTAGTTATCAATTGAGATTAATGGATAATTCTGTAAAAGAAAAATCAAAAATGCAGGACAAAGAATCCTTGCTCGCAATGGTCTCTCACGATTTAAAAAATCCCGTGAGTTCGGGTATTTTAGCCTTAAAACTACTACAAGATTCCAAGTTGTCACCATTAAATCCGTATCAACAAGAAATTGTCGGGAACATGAGGACTGCTTTAGGATATATGAAAAATCTTATTGAAAACGTTCTTGACCGATACAAACTTGATAATGAAGTTTTTAATATCTATAAAGTCCAGACTGATTTTAATATGTTTGTCAATTCAGTAATTAATGATTCAAAATATATTATTTCAGACAAAAATCAAACTATTAAACTGATTTCAAATTTAAAAAATCCAATAATTGAACTTGATTCGCTTGAGATCCAAAGAGTTATAAATAATTTACTGAGCAATTCATCAAAATATTCACCGGAAAATTCCAAAATAACAATAAAGTTATACGAACAGGAAAACAAAATTTTTATGTCAATTGAAAATGCAGGTTGTAAATTTAAACTGCCAAATCCGAACGATATTTTTAATAAATTTGTATTAATAAACGACAATAGCAAATCCTTGGCATCAGGTTTGGGGCTTTTCATAGTAAAAGAAATAATTAACGCACACGGCGGAGATATTTTTGTTGAAAGTGAACTGAACAAATTCACACGATTTACATTCTATTTGCCAAGAAAATAATTCATTTAAAGCATTAAAATTTTTCTTAGAAACTATATAATTTGAAGTATGATTATGCAGTTTTTGTCTGAATATTTAGAATATTTAGAAATCGAAAAAGGTTTATCAATAAATACTGTTGATGCTTACAGAAGAGACTTAACGGATTTCGTAAATTATTGTAACTGCGAACCTTCTGAAGTCAGACGGGCACAATTAACGACTTATATAAGAGAATTGCATGAGAAAAACTACTCCCCGACAAGTGTTATGCGAAAAATTGCATCCCTAAGAGGCTTTTTCAAATGGTTATGTGCAAATGAATATTGTACTTCCAATCCTTCCCTAACAATTGAACAACCAAAGCTTCCCAAAAAATTACCCAAAGTCATGACTATTCAAGAGATTGAAACTATATTAAATCAAGATTTGAATAAACTTGAAAAAGTTATTCTTGAACTTTTATACGGATGCGGACTCAGAGTTTCGGAACTTGTCGGCTTAAAAACAAATGATTATGACTTAAGCGCAAAATATCTTCAATGTTATGGCAAAGGCTCTAAAGAAAGAATAGTTCCTTTAGGTAAAAAAGCAATTGAAGCAATAAAGAATTATTTACCCGAAAGAGATTTTCTCATACAAAAATTTAGATTAGATACTAAAAAACTTCTTATACACGAACATGGCAGAGAAATTACCCGACAAGATGTCTACAATTTTATACATTCGCAAGGTAAAAAAATTCATAAAACTATTTCCCCGCACACTCTACGGCACAGTTTTGCAACACACTTGTTAGAAAACGGGGCTGATTTAAGGGTTGTTCAAGAACTTCTTGGGCATAGTGATGTTTCAACAACACAATTGTATACACATATTAGTAAAAAACGTCTGAAAGAAGTTTATTTTTCAATTAACAATTAAGACTAATTGTGGAAACAGGCCAATCGTGTTATAATCTCAGCTAAAGGAGGGCTTATGAGATTATTACATACAATGATAAGAGTGAAAGATATTGACGCAACTCTAAAGTTTTATACAGAGCTTTTAAACATGAAACTTGATAAGAAAAAACGTCTTGATGATTGTGAATTGTACTTTTTAAATGATGAAGAAGGCACTACACAACTTGAACTAACCTATAATGATGAAACGCCTGCAAATGGTTATGAACTCGGGACAGGTTTTGGTCATTTTGCTTTTTCTGTCAAATCTCTTGATGAATTCACAGAAAAATTACATCGCCTTGGGTATGAATATTTGTACGAACCGTTTGATTTAAACGGAAAAGGTACAAAAATTGCTTTTATCAAAGATCCTGACGGATATGAAATTGAACTTATTGAAAAAGTTGTTTGGTAGATAAAAGCGGGAAATAACAATCCCGCTTTTTTATTTTCAAAAAATATGCTATAATCACCCTATGAATGATGTTATCGAAAGTTTAAAAGAGTTGGGGCTAAACAGCTATGAGGCAAAAGTTTATTTGGCTCTTTTGAAAAAATATCCTGCAACCGGTTACGAAGTGGCAAAACTTGCCGATATTCCTCAATCCAGAGCCTACGATACCCTAAAATCCCTTGAAATAGCCAAAATTGTAACAAGCACAGGCGATAAACCCCAAACCTTTATTCCAATCAAACCCAAGGAATTAACCAAAAGATTCCGCCGAAAAATTGAGTCTAATCTTGATTTTTTGGAAAAGAAACTCCCTGATGTCAAAGATGATTATAATGAACCTATCCACGCACTTTCGGGAACAGTTGAAATAAGGTCAAAAATTATTGAACTTATTAAATCAGCACAAAACGACATCTATATTGAAATTTGGTCACAAGATTTTAAATATATTGAACAGCATCTTTTTGATGCTTATAACCGCGGGTTAGATATAAAAATTGTCGGCTATGATAATATCCAATGCCCTTTCAGCACAACATTCAACCACAAAAACGGCAGGGAGCTTGAGCATGCTCTTGGCGGACGCATGATTTTTTTAATAGCTGATAGCGCTGAAGGCATATTCGGAAAAATAGAAAGCAAGGTTATTTGGACAAAAAATCCGCAAATTATTTTTCTCTTAAAAGAATTCATTGTACACGATATGTACCTTTTAGACATTGAAGACAGTTTCCCCGAACAATTGAAATACTTCTACGGTGCGGGACTCAAGAAACTCAAAGAAAAAATCCTCAGCAAAAACTCAAAATACAATATACACTAATTTTTATCAGGAACTTCAACAAGAATATCTAAAGCATTACATCCAAGAAATTTAGCAACCTTTTCAACAGTTCTTAGGCGAAAGTCATTGCTGTCACCTTTTAACATTTTTGTAACTGTTGCAGGACTAACTTTAGCACCTTTGACTATGTCTTCACGTGTGTAATGTTTTTTCCATTTAACATTGTGCAAATTAACAATCAACATTACATGATTATAACGTTGAATAATAATGTTGACATTATATATATAATATAGTACAATATGGATAATTAAATATCTAAATTGAAACATTTATTAACAAAGGATTTAATATGGCAATATTTCAACCCGAAAAATTACCTTGCAACTTGGAACAAGTTCGCTATGAAATTGAAGAATCTCTACAAGATTATGAACGAGTATCATCTATAATTAAAGTTATCGGAACTATGCTTACAATTGAAGAAGTGAAATCATTTTTTTCAACTGAGGATGTAAATTTTCAGCTTGATTCTTTAGCAGAAAATATATTCAAAATCGAAGTTCATTTGAACAATTTGAAAGCTCAAATAGCTTATTTGATAGATCCTACAATCAATAATTAGCAAAAAATTTTAGCTTAACAAATTCGTAATGTTTTCTTTTCAAAAAATGAGTTCGGGAGTATAATAAAAAGTGTAAAAGGTACCATATTTTTTTGGGGATATAGGGGATGATACAAGGATATAGTTTTGAATTGATTACAGGTCCGATGAGCTGCGGAAAAACTGAGGAGTTGTTACGCAGAATAAGACGCTGTATTATTGCGAAGAAAAAAGTCAAGGTAATTTCACCCGATGTAGATACAAGAGCAAAAGGCGATTATATAGAATCAAGAAACGGGTTGTGGCTTGATGCTATAAAAGTTAAACATTCTATTCAGATTTTAAGCGTTGTAAAACCTGATGACGAAATTGTAGCAATTGATGAACTGCAATTCTTTGACAGCAACATCGTCAAGGTTATATCAAAACTTATGGAAGAAGGCAAAAGAGTAATAGGTACGGGCTTGGAGCTTGATTTTAAAGCGGAACCTTTCGGTTCAATGCCTGAATTGATGTGTATTGCAACCTCTGTCGACAAACTTCATGCCGTATGTATGAAATGCGGCTGTGATCATGCAACAAGAACTCAAAGATTAATTGACGGAAAACCGGCTGACAAAAATTCACCTCTGATTATGATTGGCGGGGATGAAACGTATGAGGCCAGGTGCATTAAGTGTTACGAACTTCCTGATGCACACCCTAAAGAAAAACGAGGCCTAAAACTTTTACAATTTGAACATAAGTAATTAAAAATGTGGAACTATTCCACATTTTTAATATATATGGTATTATGTTTCTTATAAACGACTTTTATTTTTTATGGAACTAATTTCAGAAAAAAACATCTATAAAAAAGTAAGAGTTAGGTGGAGGAATATTTAGTGAGAAATCTTATGAGGAAAAGTTTTATATTTTTGTGGACATTTCTGATATTATTCGGTTGTGTCGTCAAAAATTACAGTATGGCATACACACCGGTCGAACTTTATGACAATGTTTGGCGGCTTATAAACGCAAAGTTTGTAGACCAAACAAATAACAATCAAGATTGGTCAAAATGGCGTCATAAATACGACAATGTTATAAAAACAAATGAAGATGCTTATGTAGCCATCAATACAATGATAGCAAGTTTAAACGATCCATACACGAAATTTTTGGATCCAAAAGAATTTGCTGATGAAACAAGTTCAATCAAAGGTTCTTTAAAAGGTATAGGTATTCAAATAGGTGTAAAAGACGGAAAGTTAATGGTCATTGCACCAATTGAAGACACCCCTGCAGAAAAGGCAGGTCTATTAGCAGATGACGAGATTTTAGAAATTGACGGCAAAAGCACAAAAGGTATAACCGTTGACAAGGCTGCTGATCAAATACGCGGAAAAGAAGGTACAACCGTAACGTTACTTATTAAACGTAAAGATATGGCACCGAAATTGTATACCATTACTCGTGCAGAAATTGAAATCAAATCAATTTCACAAAAGTTGCCGGATAATATTACCTTGCCTAACGATATAGGCTATATTAGATTAAGTTCTTTTATCAGCAGAAATGCTTCGAAAGAATTCGGTGATATGTTAACAAATTCTCCTGACAAAAAAGGATTCATCATTGACCTTCGTTCAAACCCCGGCGGACTATTAAGTAACGCTATTTATATTTCTGATATGTTCCTTGACGGCGGAGTAATTGTAAGCACAGTTGACCGAGATGGCTACAAAGAAACTCAAAGAGCCACAAAAGGGGTGGTTACCGATAAACCAATCGTAATACTAATTAATAAAGGTTCAGCCTCTGCAAGTGAAATTTTTTCAGGTGCAATAAAAGATAATCACAGAGGGATTATTATAGGCGAACAATCCTTCGGTAAAGGTCTTGTTCAAGAGATTAACAAACTTCCAAATGAATCAGGTATTAACATAACAATACAGAAATACTTAACACCAAACGGCACCGACATAAATAAAAAAGGAATAACTCCTGATTTGGTTGTTGAATTGACTGAAGAAAATGTAAAAAATAAAGACGATGTACAATTAAAAAGAGCTATTGAAGTTATGCAAAATATAATTGGAGGCAAGGCTGTAGCAAATCAATAGAGAATTTTTTAAAAGTTATATAAAGCTCTCAAAATATTTTGAGAGCTTTTTTTAGTAATATATTATTGAAAAAATTTGGGTAATCCTATTTATTTTCAATTTCCTTAAAATTCGTCTTTTGCAATTTACATATTCCTTATAAGTAATTCCATACCATTCAACTATTTGTCTGGCATTCTGTCCTTCAGCAATGGCATAGGCTATCTTACTTTCAAATTCGGTAAGTTCTTTTGGCATATAAAACAGATTATAACTAAAAGCAAATTTTTGCAATCTTTTATGGGTAAAAAATTATATAAATTAAGGATTTACATACATCCGATTGACAATTGTTATTTGAATTACTATAATTTACTTATGACAAAAATAATTAACGTAATCAAAGGAACACATGACATTTTACCTCAGGAAGTTGAGCAGTGGCATTTTTTGGAAGAAAATGCTCTAAAAATTTTTAGCCGATATGGTTATAAAGAAATCAGAACTCCAATATTTGAAGCAACAGAGCTTTTTGCAAGAGGCGTGGGCGATACAACAGATATCGTAAACAAAGAGATGTATACTTTTGAAAAAAGTGATCGTTCTTTAACCCTTCGACCTGAAAATACGGCCGGTGTTGTGAGATCCTATATTGAAAACGGTATGTCAAGGCTTTCTCCGCCTGTAAAATTGTGGTATAAAGGTCCAATGTTTAGGTATGAACGTCCTCAAAAAGGACGTCAAAGACAATTCCATCAGGTCGGTGTTGAAATGTTTGGCGTAAAAGATCCTACTGCTGATGCGGAAGTCATTTTGATGGCAGTTAATTATTTGAAAGCACTTGGTTTGAACGATTTAGAGGTAGAAATTAATTCTTTAGGTTGTCCAAAATGCCGTGAAGAATTCAAAAATAAATTAAAGGCCGTTTTAAAACCGGAATTCAATAATCTTTGCGAAGATTGTCAAAATCGTTATGAAAAAAATCCGTTAAGGCTTTTAGATTGCAAAGTTGAAAACTGCAAAGCAATATTTGAAAAACCTGAAATTCAAAAAGTAATTCAATCAGATTTTATTTGCGAAGAGTGTGCCGAACATTTTTCTAAATTAAAAACCTATCTTGATAAGTTGGGCGTGAAATATGCCGTAAACAAACTTTTGGTAAGAGGTTTAGACTACTATAACAGAACTGTTTTTGAAATAAAATCAAATAATCTTGGTTCACAAAATGCCGTTTGCGGCGGCGGAAGGTATGACAGCTTGGTCAGAAATCTTGGCGGTGAAGATACCCCTGCCGTAGGCTGGGCAATGGGAATGGAAAGGTTAAACTCACTTCTTCCGACACGCGAAAGCAAAAAACTCGACGGTTACATTGTTTCAACATCTCCTGCAGATGCTTTTGAACTTGCTGAAGAATTGAGAAAAGACGGTTATGCTATTGAATTTGATTTGACAAATAAAAAATTTACAAAACAACTTGAAAAGGCATCAAAAGTTGCAAATTATGCCCTAATTCTTGGTGAAGATGAGATTAAAGCTGGTAAAGTTTCTGTAAAAAATCTTGCAACTTCTGAACAAAAAACCGTTTCAAGGCAGGATTTAAGGAGTATATTATGACAAGTCCGGTACATGATGTCATTAAAGTATTGACAGCTGCCTTAAGAAAAAATTTTAAAGATTTTAAGGGGCTTTACCTTTTCGGACAATTTTTGGACGGAAAAAATCATGAAGGTGAAGATATTGAAATCGTCGCTATTTTTGAAGTCGAGGATAAGTCTAAGCGTGAAGAAATCTGGCCTATTATAGGTAAAATTGAAACCGAAATGAATGTTTGTATAGATCTTTATCCATATACTATGGAAGATTTCAAAAAGGATGAGGATTTGTATAATGAAGTAATGGAAGAAGGTATTTTTTATAATACTCTCGGTATAATGCAAGACGAATAAAGGGAAAAAAACAATGGACAAAATTACAATCCGTTCTGACAGAAAAACTGATTACAAATTTCAGTACAAAGGTGAAGATGTTGTACTTGGCGCAGGAAAAATTCTAAGCATTGCTGACGGCTTGGAACACGTTGTTTTGCCAACCTGTGCTATGAAAATAATGAACAATCTTATTGTAATCAAAGATGATGTAAAATAATTAATGCTTATTTGTTTAAAAACGATATTGTAGAAGAAGTTTTCTACAATAGTATTTGTGTGCCTAAAATAATTCGATGACTATCTTCAAAATTCTCATTATCACAAAATACGTAGTTTAGAAGTATTCTCATACCTTGCCCGATGACAAAATAATTTATTCCGGCTGAATATTCCCGTCTAATATCTCCGTCAATGTCACGATTTGGATCAAACTGATCATATCTTGCAACCAGTTGGACTTTTGGTGTTAATTTATAACCAATAGTTGTGTAAAAACCATCTGCTTTATTTGTACTGAAAACTTTTGCATTATAACCATCCGCAATTGAATATTCTGCATTTATCATAAAATCCTTATACGTCCAACCAACATAAGCACCACCGACAGTATAATCTTCATGTTTTCTACCAGCATTTAATCCCCCGCCAACAACAAGTTTGCCGTATTTTCCGTCAGTTTTACCTAAAGGTTTTAAGTTTACCCAACCTGTAAATTCTGTCCCCGGAAAAAATTCTCTAAAAAATCTATCAGAACTATTCAATGCCAAACTATAATCCACCAAAGAATAATTACCTACAACTCTTGCACCGAAAGCACGTGTATTTCCAAATGTTCTTGCAATTTGTGAACGCATAACAAACGGAACATAGGTTGTACTCATTCCGCCTTCAACTCCGACTTGGTTCCGAGAATTTCCTAAGATTACTTGATGGTGAGGAATTGCCATATTAACAATGTAGGCATCACTTATTAGATTTTGTAAAAAAGTTCTTTCGCTTGTAGGTGTTAATTTGAATTGTAATTTGAAATCTGTTTTATATTCAGGGTTAAGTTGTCCCATCATACCAATGTCAATTGAAGTGATATCATATTCAGTATCATAATCGCTGTCAGCGAAATTAAATGACATATTCCCGCGATATTTTCCATAAAACTGAATTCTATCAATTGGACCTTTGTCTAAATCAACAGTTAAAATATCTTTTAAAAGATAATTGCTGTAGTCTGTTCTGGTAACCTCTGCTTTCAAAGATTTTTCTATTTTATGAAGCAGTGAACCCTCTTCTCTGTTTATGGGATCTCCGAGGTGTTTGAACATAAAAAAGTTTTCTTCGGTACTATCAATCAAGACATCCTTATCATCAATAACACCATCATTATTTAGGTCTCTTTTGGGTAGTTTTGTATTTTTCGGCAGTACTATTTCTTTTTCAATAACATTTTTTTCAACAGAAACATTTTCGACCGCAAAAGCAGTCATAGCGGGTAATATCAATAATCCTAGTATAAAAAATCTCAAAAGGGTGTTCACAAATATTAATTATATCATGAAATTATTGCAATTCATGATATTTTTATTGTATATTATTGATTGCTATGACATATGTAACAAAAAATAATAAATATACAAAAACCCATGCCCCAATTGTTGAAGCATTAAAAAAGGCATATGAAAATCCCTCTTATCAATTTCATATACCAGGCCACACCAAAGGCAATGGTTCTTTGCCTGAATTTAGGCAACTTATTGGGAAAAAAGCATTATCAATCGATACAACAGATGAATTTGACAATCTCGGCACACTTCACCCTGCAACGGGACCGATAAAAGAAGCGCAGGAACTTGCTGCAAAAGCTTTTGGTGCTAAAAAAACTTTCTTTTTATTAAATGGTTCTACTGCAGGAAACCTTGCACTTGCAATGGGGTTAACTAAAAAAGGTCAAAAAATTGTAATCAATAGAAATTGTCACCGTTCTATATTAACAGGTATGATAATCTCAGGTGCAGAACCTCTCTGGCTTGTTCCTGAAAGATTTGACGACTGGGGAATTTGGGGTAATGTAAACCCTGAACGTGTTGAAGAATTGCTTAGAAATCACAATGATGTTTCCATGGTTTGGATTACTAACCCGACTTATGAAGGTGTGGTTTCTGATATTAAATCAATTTCTGCTATATGCAAAAGATACAACGTACCATTAATTGTTGATGAAGCACATGCATGTTTGTGGAATTTTAATGACCATTTACCTACATCTGCGTTGAAACTCGGTGCGGATGCTGTTGTTCATTCGCTACACAAAACAGGCGGAAGCATGAGTCAAAGCTCTATGTTACATATTGCGGAAAATTCTTTAATTGATGTAGATGCTGTTGAAAAAGCATTAAAATTGTTACATACAACAAGTCCTTCCTTAATGCTTTTGGCAAGTTTAGATGCAGCACGTGCTAATTTGGAAAGTCCAAGAGGGAAAAAACAACTTCAAAGAGCTATTTCTAACGCTAAATATTTACGTCAAGAAATAGATAAGATGGAACATATCCATCAATTGAAACCTGATTTTGGTTACAAAACAGACGTTACAAAAGTATTTATAAAAGCTGATGGTTTATCCGGAAAACGCTTGGAATCAATATTAGAAATTGATTTTAATATTGAAGTTGAAAGTGCCTCAGACGCCGGTCTTTTACTGTTATCCAATATTGGTAACAAACGCTCTGATATTCAATATTTGGTTGATTGTTTGAAAAAAATCGATAATACAAATTATTCAGATATTTGTTATTTGGAAAACAAAAAACATATGCCAATGCTCACACCCGTAATAAAGATGAACTTACGTGATGCATATTATTCTGCAAAAGAAACCATACCAAAATCACAAGCAATAGGCAGAATTTCAGCAGAAATAATTGCAGAATGTCCGCCGGGAATTGCCGTATTACTTCCAGGTGAATTAATCACGGAAAGCCACATGCCTTATTTGACAGATTATGAATTTATTGAGGTTATTAAGTAATTTTATGAAATACTTACTAAGGCATTGCTAATTTCTGTCATAAGGTTAATATTATTTGTTTGACGTGCATATTTTTGAGCTTTTTCTAAAAGATTTTTGGCTTTCTCTTCATTTTTATATTCAAGCATTATTTCTGCAGCATTCAGATAATTTTGAGCAACTTTTTGAGGTGAATCAGAATCAATGTAATTTTTAACTGCTTTTGAATATGCTTTTAAAGCTTCCGGTGAATCTCCAAATTTATCATAAGCGTCACCAAGACTTGAAGATACATAACCTTTTACTTTTGCATTATCTGTTTCATCAGCAATTGTATCTGCAACTTCAAAATAATCAAAAGCCGTTTTTTCGTACATATCGGAATAAATATTACCTATTTTTGCCAAAGAAGTTGATTGTACTGTCAGATTTTCAGCCTCACCTGCAAAAGAAATTGTACTAAAATAATGATCTATTGCAGGTTCTATTTGATTTACATCATTATAAATTTCTGCCATAGAGTAATGAGCGCGGGTTTTTACGTTGCAATCTTGAGTTCTTTGGACAGATTGATTATAACTTTTTAGAGCTTGAGCTAAATAGTCGTGGTCATCGTATATTTTTCCGACTTCTAAGAATATTTTTGATTGTGTTTCTTTATCATCAAGCTCATTTGCTCTATTTAAAGCTGTTTGAAATGCTTCAATGGCTTCTTTCGGTTTATTTGCGTAAGTCATTTTTTTAGCTTTTATAAACAATTTTTTCAATTCAGAATCCTGCGGGATAAATGGATTAACTTGCTCTTGTTGAACTTCTTCAGCTTGTTGTGATCTATTTTGGGTTTCTTCGGGGAATTTAACCAAAAATTCAGGATTGACATCATTTTCATTATATTTAAAATCTATTTGTTGTAAGAAAAGAGCATCTACCCAATTTTCAACAACTTTTGAATCTTTATCAAGAGTTTTGGAAATGTAATTATCTAAAATTGAAGCTGCATTTTTTAAGTTTGATTTAATAAGTTTGCTGTTTGGAGTTTCTTTAGTAACTTGTTTTTCAATTAACGCAAGATAACCGCTGACTTCTTCTTTCAAATCATCCGGTGTACCTATGGCGATAGCAGTATTTTTAAAATCCTTAAGAATTTGAGCTATATTAATATTCGGATTACGTTGAGCAAGAGCTGTTGCAACTTCGTTTGGATAAGGCACAGAAAGCTGCTCGGTTGTTAATTGTTGAGGTTGATATGTTGTTGTGGTTCTATCAACATATTGTAAACCTTTACTTCTACTATTTTGGTTTGTTTGTTCTTCTCTTTGAGCATTAGAAGTTGAACGTTCTTGGTCTTCCTTTTTTCTGACCTGATTACGCCTATCTTGGACAAAATATGGACGTTGATATACGCTGTTTAAGTTCAACCCCATTTACATACCTCTGGTTTTACATATTTATATTACATTAACTACCGATTTTTCAACTCATTCTTTTGTATGACTTATATTTAAGGTTTTTTGAGCAGTTGTCAATTGAGTTTATGCTAAAATTATTCTCATGAAAGAAGTTTTTTTAGATAATAAAATAGCCTTTAACCATTATGAAAATAATAAAAATGAAATCCTCATAATTGCCCCAGGGTGGTTTATGACAAAGGACAGTAAGATATTTTGTGAGATTGCAGAAGCTTTCGAATCATTTTTTGATGTCACTGTAATAGATTTTAGAGGCCATGGAAAAAGTAAAGGTTTTTTCTCTTTTTCAGCCAAAGAATATGAAGATTTAAAAATACTTATAAAATATTTGCAATCTAAATATAAAAACATTTATCTTATGGGGTTTTCACTGGGTGCAGCAACAAGCTTGATTTATTCTTCAATAGAACAAAGTGTAAATAAATTAATTTTAGTTTCAGTACCTTGTTGTTTTTCAAAAATAGAAAACCAAATTTGGCAGAAAAATGCTTGGCTTCCTACATTTAAAAAATTTGAGTTAAAAAGATGGCTTTCCATAAGACCTTCTTTTATACCTCATAAAAAAATCAAACCTATTGACATAATTAATAAAGTCAATATTCCTATATTATTTGTAGCAGGGGAGAAAGATCCCATTGTTTTCCCTTGGCATACTATAAAATTATATGAAAAATACACCAAAACAAAATCACTAAAAATATTCAAAAATGGTAAACATGCAGAAGACATTTTTGTAGAGAATAAAGCAGAATTTACAAAAATTTGTCTGGATTGGCTGTTTAACCAATAACAATCATTTCACAATTTTTACAATCGAATTTTAATGTATATTTTTTGCCTTTTTCATCTACCAAAAATAATTTATCAGGTGATTTACATATATCAAAGGCATATTTTAAACAATGTTTAGTTCTCATTAACTCAACACCTTTTGGTTTTGTAAGTTCATAAGACCAATCCACACTTTCACAACCGCACTTTTCATAAAAATTTTTCGCTCTATGGTTATGAACATTCGCCCTGTAATCCAATTTTTTTTCGGGAAAATCCCTATAGTGCAAAGGTTGCTGAATTTCCCGCTCATAATTATTTAAACGCTCTTCCATTAATTCTTCTAAGATTTCTCTACGTAAATTATTTATTTCGGAAATTGCTAAAAATGGGATTTCTCCTTTTATTTCAACATCTGTAATATAAAAATCACTGTCACCTGATTTTTTTAATTGTGTTGAAAGAATCTCTTGCATTTTTTCGGGATTTTTGGCCTTTTCAATCGAGTCAACTTCCATTGCTACTTCATTTTTATCCTCGTCTATAACATGGAGAATGCCTTCATTGTACAAAAATTTAGCACAAATTCGTCTTTTTGTTTTTGAATTTGTAAGTTTTTTCTCAAATTTTGCATCAAAATTCCTATAAACAATCATGCCTTTTTTCAATTTATCCATTCTGTTCGGATAAACTTTACTTCCGTCAACTTTATTCACCAAACAGCCTGTCAGCTCATTATTAACAAAATAACAAAGACCGTCTTGCGGATTTATATTTGCATCCAGTTCAAAATAATCCTTCCCGATATTTTTTATTTTCCCTAATTTTTCACCTAGAGATTTGGGAGTATAAAAATTGAAACATTTTTGTCTGCCGTTTAAAAAATAATCAGTAAACCCACGATTAAAACTCTTATGTAAATCAGGTTCAAAATCAAGAAATATCTTCCCTGAAGATGTCTTTTTAGAGATTTTATCTAATTTTTGACGATAAAAAGCTACAACATTTTTAACGTAATTTTCATCCTTTAAGCGACCTTCTATTTTAAATGACTTAACTCCTGCATTTACAAGTTTTTCAATATTTTCTGAAGCGTTAAAATCTTTCAAACTCAATAAATGCAAGTCTTTTGCAATTATTTTACCATTTTCATCAATCAGAGAATACTTTTTACGGCAACTTTGCGCACATTCACCCCTATTTGCAGAACGTCCGCCAATATGACAGCTCATATAACACTGTCCACTATATGATACACACAAGGCCCCGTGGATAAAGGTTTCTATTTCGGCTTTTGTGTTATCACAAATTTCTTTTATCTGCGTTAGCGGTAATTCCCTTGCAAGAATAATTCTGGAAATTCCAAGTTCGTCAAAAAATTTTATTTTACTCAATTTCCTGTTATCACATTGTGTACTGATATGGATTGGTATCGGAGGGATTTCATTATTAATTGCAAGATCTAATATTCCCATATCCTGAACAATAATCGCATCAACACCTATATCATAAAGATTCTGTATTAACTTTTTAGCTAAAATTATTTCGTTATCATCTAAAATAGTGTTAACGGTAACGTGGACTTTTACATAAAATTTATGTGCATATTCAACTACTTCTCTTAAATCTTCCAACGAATTTCCTGCATTTTGTCTTGCCCCAAAACTGGATGCCCCTATATATATGGCATCACAACCGCTGTTTATAGCCGCAATTGCTGTTTTTTTATCTTTTGCAGGTGCTAAAAGTTCTGTTTCTTTCATAGCATTAATTGTATAACAATGCTAAATACTTGACAATCATGCTTTTTTATGATATAAAGAGTGTGGGGTAAATGTATATTTATAAGTCTTGTCATTCGACGAGACTTTCTTTTTCGGTTTTGATAGTTTGTTAAATCTATGTAATTATGTTATAAAATTATTTATATACGCAATATACAGAAGTTGACGTCTGTTTTGCACATTTAAGCCCTTCATTATTTTTTTTAATTCCGACAAAAATTTGTTCAAATCTCTATAGTAATATTCATTTGCAATTTCTCTATATGTCATGCCGGTTGAAAGATATTTATAAATTCTTTCAAATGAATATTTTTTAATTGTATTATTTGTTTCATTATACTTTACAATATTAATTTTATTCATATTAATATTATAAGGTACGCCAATACTCTTTTTTTAATAATAATTCCTTATTTTGAAACTATTATTTATTTTTTTGAATTCTTAACAGATTTATCCGCAAATTCGCTGTCAACCCTCAAGAATACCGGCTTGATATCTTCTTTAGAAATCAATTTTCCAACTTTTATATTATCACAAGTCAAATCATCCAGTTTTGTATTCAAATCAAAGGATAATTGTTTTGCCATTTCTCTTGCAATATTAGGACAGTATGGATAAATTAGAGCAGAAACAATACACATTACTTCTAAAACAGTTGTAAGAACAATACCGCATTCTGCCCATTTTTCTTCTTTGGCTAAAGTCCAAGGTGCATTATCAGTGACATACTTATTTGTAACATCAACGAGATTTATTATCTCTTGAGCAGCTTCTGCTATTTCAAAATGATTGAAGTGATTTTCTACCACCTTAACAGTACCCAGAGCTTTTTTATACAAATCTGATTGCACTTTAAATTCAGGTTTAACTTCGCCATCAAAATACTTAACAAGCATTGAAAGAGTCCTGTTTAAAAGATTGCCCATGCTGTTTGCAAGATGAGCATTAACTTTTTCTTTAAAGTCATTGTCTGAATAGTTACCGTCTTTACCACATGGTGCAGAGGTTGCCATATAATATCT
>CALVAZ010000101.1 GCA_944325675.1 Candidatus Gastranaerophilales bacterium | reverse complement strand
ATTTGGAAATTTCGGTGGTTTCCGTGGAATATCAGTTTGATAACCTATACACAAGACTTGATGCAAAACAGAGTATAATGACAGTAGGGGCTACTGCAGGAGCCACGGGATTATTAATTTTACTATTAGGGGGATTGTAAATTGGTGAAGAAATTCTATATATTTTTATTATTATTTTTAATTGCAAGCTCTGTTTTTGCAGATGAGAATAATTCTGCGGCAACATCTGCGCCGCAGCAAGATAAACAATCTGTGTTTCTTCCGATGATTGATAATTCCGGTTCCGTATCTGTTGAGAATTCAACAGCAAATAAAGACTCATATTTGTTACCGAGCGGTAAACGTGTTACATCCTCGGAAGCAGCTGTTCTTAAAGATTATGAAAATTATTTTGGTACTTATATAAAAACGCATTGGACTCCCCCGCCGCCGACAAAGTCTTATCATTTAATATTATTTATTAAATTAAATAAAGATGGTTCTTTAAAGAGTGTATCAATAATTCAGAGCTCAGGTGATATAAATACTGATAATTATACGGTTAATTTGGTCAAATCTTTAGCACCATATAAACCTCTGCCTGTAGTATCAGAATCAAAATCTATTGATATTGCGATCCATTTTGAAGCTAATGTCTTTGCAGCACCAAGTTTTTTGAATGATGTAAAAGCCTCAATCACAAGAAATTCACCGTCGAATGTTTTATTAAAAAATTTGGAAACATCTGAACAGAAAAAAAAAAAAAAAAAATATCTCAAAAACGCAAAAGAAAAAGTTTCAAATCCTGAAATATTCATGCAAAGCTCACAAATTTACCGCACTAGTACAGTAAAAATAAGGTTTGATATTAATAAAAACGGTTTTGTTTCGTCTGCTGAAATTACTGACTCCAGCGGAAATGTGGATTTTGGTAAGGCTTTGTTAAATCATATTTGGAAAACTCGTTTTGACAGGATTCCTTCGGAGTTAAACTTAAACAGCCTGCCTGTAGAAATGGAGTTTACGCTTAATCGGTTTTAGAAAATTATTCATCAATCAAAACTCTGTCGAGGCAGATTTTCGGTGAATATGTCCATTCGCGGTATGTGATACGTTTAACCTTAAATCCGCAGCGTTCAAGGATTGCTTGTTTTTTCATATTGGAAACGGTTTGTTTTACGTTGTCTTCAACCCCGTCGATTTCCACTATGAATTTTTTATCCACCAATAAATCAGCTTTCAAGCCTGCAATTTCGCTTCCTGCAAGAACTTCATGTCCGAGTTCGCGCATTTCAGATGCTATTTCGCGTTCAAGATTGTTTTTGTATTCGTTTTCGTCGATTTGCAAGTTTTCAAGCGCTGCTTGTTTATTCTGGTATTCTTTGATATATGAAATATAGTTTCTGAAATGTCCTTCCGGAAGGTTTGTTATATCGCGTGAAACAAAGTTTACTACCTTATATCGTGCACGTGTAATTGCAACGTTAAACAGATTTGGTTTTTGCAAGAATGTTGCACTTTGGGAGTGAGAGTTGTTTGCAAATGCCCATGACATAAGAATTATATCTCTTTCATCACCTTGGAAAGTGTGTGCTGTACCGATTTCTATTTGATGTTTTCTTATCATATGGTCTGAAAGCACCTTTGATACTGAGGTTTTCAGCTGTTCCACTTGTGCTCTAAATGGTGAGATTATACCGATAGACAAAGGATTGTCGGGGTTTTTACGTTCATCTTCTATAACTATTTCGTGTAATTTTTTGATTACGGCCTCTACCTCAGGTAAATTTCTTGTTGCGTCAAAATCGACTTTGCCGTCAGGAACTTCCACCAGTTCAAGCACCTTTTGACCGCCAAAATCTTTTCTCATTATTCTTATTCTGTCACCGTAAAATTCGTGGTTAGAAAAATCAATGATAGGCGGCAAACTTCTGAAATGTTCGTCAAGCATAACGGAGTTCATTGAGTAGTAATCCGCAAGATCAAACATCGAATTTGTTCTGAAACGCCACATCAATTGGTATTTATCAGGAATTCCGTATTGATTTAAAAAAGATTGTTCTTTTGCTTTTTCTAAAAATGACAAGTGAGGAAGCTGCTTGTCATCACCTACAATCACAGCACGTTTTGCACGGAACATTATCGGGAAACAGCTTGCAATATCGCATTGAGAGGCTTCATCAATAATTGCCACATCAAACATTCCCGGCTTCATCGGTAATGAGCCTGATATAGCGTAAGTAGTCACACACCAGCATGGGAATGCTTCTAAAAGCGGCTTGAAGTCTTCTTCTTCAAGTATTCTGTTTTGAAGATTTTTTCTGCGTTCTACAAGCGATTTTGCATGTACTTTTAATCTTTGGCTCTTTATTTGGTCGCGTAAAAGACCTTTTAAAGCTTCACGACGTTTGTTTTTAAGTATATTTATTGCAAGATTTTTTTGTTTTTTCTTCATCTGTCTTATTTGTTCCATAAGAACATGAAGATTACCTATCTTTTGAATTGAGGCTTCAATCATTCTCAGTTTACAATTCATTGATGCAACTTCAAGTTCGGCGCTTAATCGCATAAGATTTTCACAATCTGCTTCAAATTCACTGAGTTTGAGCATTTTTTTAAGTTGCCTTAGGCTTGTAAAGTTTGCAATATTGGCGAAAAATCCTGCTTTTTCCATATTGCTTTGAAGAATTTTTATTATGCCTGAAATAATATCGATTTCACCTTTTTTAAGCGGGGTTTTGATAAATTGCATTTCACCGATGGCTTTTTCTTGTTCGGTTGTCTCCAAAGATAAATCGTGCCACTCACGTTCAAGTTTTATAATTTGCTCGCATTTCTTTTCGGTTTCTTGCAAAAGATTCAAATGATCCTTCATATCTTTTGTATCGACAAGTAAACTGTCTTCAAAGTCGCTATCTATATCAACTTTACCTGATAAAAGATCTTGCAATTGGTAGCTAAGTTGTTTTTGATAATTCAAACGTCCGGCACGCAATGCCAAAAAAGGTGCGCCAAGTTCATTCAAACGCTCTGCAACAACGTCTACGGCTTTGTCCATGCGAGATGCTACAAGTACGGTTTTACCGTTTGCTATAAGGTGTGCAACTAAATTTACTATGGTTTGAGATTTTCCTGTGCCCGGAGGGCCTTGAACCGCAATGAATTTGCTGTTATCAATATTTTTTATAACTTTTTCCTGTGAATCGCTTAAAGAGAGCGGGGTTATGGGGTAAAAATCAGTTATTTCTTTTAAGTCCTTGATAGGAACGGATTTTTCTTTTGCCTGAACATATTCATCATTTATAATACTCAAGGCAGTTTCTCTATATATTCCGCTTGGTTTTTCAGCGATTTGTGTGAGTTCATGCAAAACACCCGCCGTAACTGAAGGTCTTTTGGTTAAAATAATTGCATTTTGGAATGTTACAACAACTTTTTCAAGCTTTATTGAAGATTTTTGTGCATTTTCACGTTCTTCTTCTTCAATTAATTCATCTATATTTTCGGAATTTATTTTTTCCTTGTAAAAATCGACGGCTTCATCTTTTGAAATGTTATCTTCGGTTTCATTATCTTTGATGTTTTGGCTGATTTCAACTTCAGGTACAACTGATTGAAGTGTTGTGAGGAATATATCAAGTTTTTCTTGCGTTATCGGAAGGTCAGGAACAACATCTAATATCCCTTCCAAAAGTAAATCAACCTCATCCTCATCATCATTTTTTTTCATTAATGCGGCAAGTGCCCCCGTGTTCAACGAAAGCATTTCATCTTGAGGAATACAATTTATGTTGACCCCGTTACGTTCAAGTTTACAAGGAAGGTACAAAAGCGGTGTCAAAAATTCATTTTGTTTTCGAGTTCTGCTGCTTTTGCCTACTAAAAAAAGATAACCGTATATTAGGTATTTATCTTTGGTATTCAACTCACTTTGTATCATAAGTTCTGTGAGTTTGCTGTCAGAGCCGTCCAGTTTTAAATATTCTTCCCCTTGAGTCAGAAGAGTCTCTTCTCCTTGCAGGAAAATCCACTTGTTGTCCTTATCTGCTTTCAGGTTACGGAATGTTGAGCTTTTAACCTCTTCTCGTACACAGTCGTGAAGATATTGGCTAAGTTTTTTTATAAAACTATTATTAAATGCTGAATTTATAACTTTTGTGGCTTCCTGTAACATACTATTCTCCTGCTTGTTTATTATACCATTTTACGTTAAAATATGGAACATGGACATCATCAATATATATGATAATTCAGACAAATTGTACTATATCGGGGGCGTTGTTCGGGATAAACTTTTGAGTGTTAAGAGTTTTGACGTTGATATAACTTATGTTGGTGATGCTATTGAATATTGTGCAAAGTTTGGTGAGGTGATACAGGAAAACCCCGATTTTGGGACGATTAGAGTTAATGTTGGCGGAAGGGAAGTTGATTTCGCGTCAACGAGAGCCGAGGTTTACGAAAAAAAAGGGCATTTACCCGTTGTTACAAAGATAGGCTGCTCTTTGAAAGAGGATGTTCTTCGCCGTGATTTTACGATTAATGCACTTGCTATGAGTGTTAAAACAGGCGAAATTATTGATTATGTCGGTGGGCAAGAAGATTTAGAAAATAAAGTATTGAGAGTTTTGCATGATAAAAGTTTTGTGGATGATCCGACAAGAATTATCCGCGGCTTAAAGTTCCGTGTAAGGTTCGGGTTTGATTTGGAGCCAAATACAAGAAAGTTGCAGGAAGAATACTTGGCACATATAAATTATGATATGTCTTATAAACGTGTTAAAAAAGAGCTTATTGAAACCTTTAATCTCAATTCGCAATATGCTTTTGAATTGTTTGTTAAAGAGGGAATTTATAAGTTAATTTCGCCTGAAAAATTTGATATTCCAAAGGTAAACATAGAAAATCTCATCAATAAATATCCGGTCAAATTACCATGGATTATCTATATTGGGCTCTTACCAGATTTGAGCAGAATAGAGTTTACTAAAGAAGAAAAGAAAATTATTGAGGATTTCCGCTCAATTGGTGAACTAAAAGATGATTTTGAAATATATAAAGCTTTTGACGGGTTGGCCTTAGAAAGCATTTTTTTGTACGCAATTTCAAAGGATATGAAATCCGCTTTTAGATATCTGGATGTTTTACGCAATATAAAAATATCTATAACCGGTGATGATTTGAAAAATCTTGGAATAGCACCTTCTCCGAAATATCAGGAAATTTTTGACTACGTTCTAAAGGAAAAGTTGAAAAATCCTGATATAACCACGCAAGATGAAATTTCTCTTGCCAAAAAATTTATAAATTGATATAATAAGTTGAAAAGGAGGCTTTAAGATGTGTACGTTTAAAGAGAGCAACGGGGGGGGGCATCCTATCTAAGTAGAAGTGGCAAGGCGCTTGACACTTTCGGAGCTGGAAACTATAATTTATATATGAGGAATTATAGTTCAAGAAAAGGATTCACTTTAGCAGAAGTCTTGATAACATTGGGTATAATAGGTATAGTAGCGGCGGCAACCATACCGACACTGGTCACAACCTACCAAAAAAAACAAACGTCTGCCAAATTAAAACAGTGTTATTCTATAATTCAGCAGGCATTTTTGTTTGCTTATGCAGAAAATGGAAGTGTAAATCAATTCAATTTTGTTAAACAAGATGGTGTAACCGAAGATTTTACCCAAATAAATAATTCATTGGCAGAATTTGCAAATAAATATTTTATACCATATATAAAAACGGCTGAAGTTTGTGAAACAGGGAATACTGAATGTTCGTATAATTGGTTTGGATTAGACGGGCATCAGTATGATTTTCCTGTGGATAAAAACAATTTTGCCTTTTTGATGAACAATTCTACAATGGTCAGGTTGAGGTACAACAATGGTTCGGGTGCTTATGGAAACGAAATTTTAGTGTATCTTGATATTAACGGAAAAAATAAACCAAATGTTATAGGTAAAGATATTTTTATTATGAAAGTCAATGGGGATTCTAAAAATATAGATTTTATTGGAAGTGGCCAGCAAAGAAACGTTTTGCTTAATGATAGTGCCTTGGGGTGTGCTACTACTCAACTAAGTGGCGGGTATTATTGTGGTGCCTTAATAAAATATGATGGATGGAAAATAGAAAAAGATTATCCTTGGTAGTTTTTGAGTTGTAATATTTTTTCGTAGGATTTTTCAATGTTTTGTAAAAGTTCTTTATCTTTTTCGGCTTTTTGGGCTATATTTTCAATAATTTCTATAGTTTTTGGCTCTGAATTTCTATAGATAAACATATTTAAGCCTGCTTTTATTCCCATTTCAACTGCTTCTACATCTCCAAATTTTGCAACACCCTTCATTATCATATCATCAGAAATAGTAATTCCCTCAAAACCAAGATTGCTCCTCAAATATGAAATAGTATTCTTGCTAAGACTTGTCGGGATCTCATCTTTTTCAAAGCAGGTACAGTGAAGATGTGCCACCATAACCATTTCAATCTCTTTGGCACATGCTCTAAAAGGTTTTATGTGAGTTTTTTCCATTTCGTTAAGCGACAAATCAATTTTAGGTAATGTCATATGACTGTCCGCATTTGCATCTCCATGGCCCGGAAAATGTTTCACACAAGGTATAATGCCATTTTTTCTATAAGTTTCTGAAACTATTTTTTCGGCTTTTATCACATCATCCGGGTTTGATGAATAAGAGCGTTCCCCTATAATGGGGTTATTGGGATTTGTGTTCACATCAATGCATGGGGCGAAATTCAGGTTTATGCCGTAATCTTTTAATTCTTTTGCCATAATCTCAGTTTGGTTTTCAAGAAAATCCAAGCCTTTTTCAAAAGTGTATTTGGCAGATAAATATTTCTTGCCGTTATGAATATTCTCGGTTCTTTCAACCCTCCCGCCTTCTTGGTCAATTGAAAGAAACGGCGGAATTTTTGCAATATTTTTGCATTCTGTAATCAGTGTTTTAAACTGCTCAGGAGTTTGAATATCGTGCGTAAAAAATATTATTCCACCCAAGCCATCACTCAGAGCCTTTTTATATCCATCTCCTGCTGTCCCTAAGATGAACATTTGGTATACTTTTTCTCTTATATTCATAAAATTGTTCCGTATAATTCTAATAAACTTTTTAATTCACCTGTTTTTACGACGTTTTGAATTCCTTCGTTAACCTTTTCAGGATTTTCAAGTTTTTTGAGATTTTCCGGCAGCACCAGGTCATCGGTAGTTTTTGTATTAACAAATCCTTTATTCATTGTTATGAAATCTTTGTATACAGTGAGAATCTTTTCATATTCAGGTTTGATTTCATATGTCATACCAAGATAATATTTAGCATCTTTTTTTAATTGTTCAAGATATTCTTGAATAAATTCTATTTCGGAAACTGTTGATTTTTCATCATAAACTTCACCTAAACAAGGGTTATTTATTATGTTTTTATTACCTAAATTTTTTATATATGATGCCCACAAAAGGCAGCCTAAACAAAAAGAAACAGAGGTGTCTACAAGCTCAATAATTTTTTTGTAATACATTTTAAACTGTGTCTTTTTTTGACTTAAATTTTTAAATCTTGAAATTCCTGAATAAATATATTCAATATTATGTGATAGAATGCTCGTATGTTCGGAAAATCCCGGGTCAAATAATACACTGTTACTCATATTTAATATCGTTCGTCCTTTTCTAAAACTTGCATTTGATAATCTTCATCGTAGTTAAATTTCATACCTTTTACAAGACTTTTGACTATGGCATTAGCAAAAGGTCTTCTTGCAGTCCAATATGACGTATGGGCAAATAAGAAAGATCTTTTGCTCCAGACTCCTGAATTGTCATAAACCAAACCGCTTGGATTATTTAAATTTATACCTGCTCGGCTTTCAATTTCTTTTGGCGTAAGATTTCTTGATGACGGAAAGCCGAGTGGATCTTCTCTAAAATTAACTGTAAGCCAGAACAATCCATCATTCATGATATATTTTAACAATAGTCTGTTGTAGTATGTCAGTTCATAATCAGGATCTGCAAGGTCGGAGTAGAATAAGACAAGCGGACTTGCAAAATTTACAACCCCTTTTAAAGTATCTTGAGGCGCACAGACAGAGTCAGTAACTTTATCTAAATTTTTGTAATTTTCTTTAAATGTGTCATGATGAGGATCCATTATTAAATGTCCATCACTTGATACAACTCCTATTTTGCCTTTTTCAAGAGCAGCAATGCAGGTGTTTTTTATAGGGTTATCCTGAATAAATTTTTTATTCTCATCGCTTATTTTTACTACGTTAAACAAATCAACTAAATTCAAATAAGGTAATCTGTTTACCATATATTGATATGTTACAAAGGTTCCTGCTGAATAGCCAAAGAGTACGACTTCATTGCCTTTTGCGTATTCGGATTTTACAACCTCATTAAGTTCATCCAAAATAGGTTTCATGTTGTGGGGTTTTTGAACCCAAATTGCGTCATGCAAATATGCAGTGAGCATATTTTTTACAATGTATGACATAGAGGAACTAAGTGCTTTTGCAATATCCAATTGTTCTTTTACAAAGGTGAGATCCTTTTGGCTTTTGTCACCCCAGAAAAATATTACAGGATCTTCGTTGATATGATAAATTCCGTTTTCTTCATTGAACCACTGTTTGGTATCGCGATTTTTTTCGAATCTTTCTTTCAACGTCGGGTGAAGCTTTTTGACGCCTTCTTCATACCAATTTTTCATTTTTTCATCATTGTTATTGGAGCCGTTAATATAGATAAAACTGATATTTGTCGGTTCTGCTAATGTTATATTTTGCGCAAACAAAAATAAAAATAATGCTAAAATAACCTTTTTCATAGGAATATTTTAGCATAATTGTTTATATTAAATTAAAATGTAACGATATTTTTAAAATAAAATCTAATCACATGGCGTGTCGGATACAAACCTATATGTATATGCTGCTGCTACTGCAGCGATTAAATTTGCAAGAATTGTTAATAATACACAGCCCCAGCAGGTTATTTGAAATATTCCCAAACCAACAGCCACAGCAGGGTTGAATGCTCCGTAACAAAATATTCCGCCAACCGCGAAAGCTCCGACTGTTACTGTGCTGCCTATTGCAAGGCCGTAAAAAGAATTACCCTCAAGTTTTTTCGTAGTTGCTGTTTGAAGAACAACGTAACACAAAGCGTAAGTAAATAAAAATTCTCCAAGAATGAGTGCTATCGGATTGTACTCGCAGCATTCAGGATATGGCGGTTTTATTACAAAAATATTTAATAAAACAGCAGCAACAAATGCACCGATAATTTGTGAAATCCAATAAGGTAAAATTTGATTTGCAGGCAAAGCACCTCTAATTGCAGCCGCTAAAGATACGGCAGGATTGTAATGCCCGCCGGATATGTGTCCGCCGGCATACACCATAACCATTAACACAAAGCCAATAGATATGGCCGGAATGACGCCTTTACCTCCTAATAATACTGCAGAACCTACCGCGAATACCAGAAAAAATGTCCCGATAAATTCTACTAAATATTTTTTAAAATAGTTTTTCATTTTTACTCCTTTAGCTTTTGATTACTTATTTTAGGTTCCTTTCTAAATTTTATACAATTAGACAACGGAACTAATTTTGTTGTATATTAAAAATATGTTTTATTTTGATGAAATTAATGGGAAAAAGGTCTTAAAATCCGATTTGTTAGAGGGGTTAACGCATTTTTTCACGACACGAGAAAGTGTAATATATAGTAAAGAGCCTGAGATGGCGGAATTGGTTGAATCTAATCGAATGATGATTAAAAAATTTTTAGAAGTTGATGAATTAGTTTTCCCAAATCAGACCCATAGCGCAAACGTAGCTTTTGCAAAAGTCGGAGAACTTGAATACCCCGAAACAGATGCTTTGATATTGGATAATCAGTTGCAAGCTATTTTTTTGAATTTTGCAGATTGTACGCCGATAATTTTGTATGACAAAAAGCAGCATATTGCAGCTGTTTCACATGCTGGTTGGCGCGGAACTGCTCAAAAAATAGCACCTAAAACAGTTGAAGTTATGAACTCCAAACCAGGTGATATATTAGCTGTTATTGGTCCTGCAATTTCTAAGTGTTGTTACAATGTTGGTGATGATGTATTTAACCAATTGCGAGAAACTGTGGATGATTTTGGCGGATTGTATTCTAATATGGATGACTTGCTTTTTGTAGATTTAAAAGGTATAAATGCAAGGCAGCTTAGAGAAATCGGTGTGGATAAAATCGATGTTTGCCCTTATTGTTCAAGCTGTGATAATGACATGTTTTTTTCATACAGAAAAGAAAATGCGACAACAAGCCGTCACAGTGCAGTTATAAGGTTATAAAACTGTAAAATTTCCTTGGGTGGCGACTCGTTATCAATTATTATCTTTTTTAAATTTTCAATATTTTATTAATTTTCTAGGTAATTACTTAAAATTTCCTTTAAATCTTTTTCAGGTGTTGTGATAGGTTTTATTTTAAATTTATCCACCAGTATATTCAATACGTTTGGAGAAACAAAAGCCGGTAATGTTGGGCCAAGTCTTATATTTTCCATTCCTAAATATAAAAGTGTCAGCAAAATACAAACAGCTTTTTGTTCATACCAGGAAAGTATAAGTGATAAAGGTAAATCGTTTACCGAACAGTTTAATGCCTTAGATAATTCAACAGCAACTTTTATTGCAGAATATGCGTCATTGCATTGCCCCATATCAAGTAATCTTGGAATTCCATCGATTTCGCCTAAATCTATATCATTAAATCTATATTTCCCGCAAGCTAATGTCAGGACAATGGAATCTTTTGGAACTTGTTTGACAAATTCCGTGTAATAGTTTCTTCCGGTTTTTGCTCCATCACATCCTCCGACAAGAAAAATGTGCTTTATATGGTCTGCCTTTATTGCGGATATAATCTTGTCTGCAAGTGACAATACTGTATTATGACCAAAACCCACGGTTAAAATGTCTCCGCCGTTTATTCCCGTCATTTTTTTATATTCCTTATATCCGCCAAGCTCTAAGGCTTTTTCAATTACAGGTGTAAAATCTTTGTCTTCTCCAATATGTTTTATTTCCGGATATTCCACGACCGATGTTGTAAAAACTCTGTCCTTGTAGCTGTCTTTTACCGGCATGATGCAGTTTGTTGTAAACAAAATGGCTGCGGGTACGTTATCGAATTCTTTTTGTTGATTTTGCCAAGCAGTACCAAAATTTCCTTTCAGGTGAGTATATTTGTTCAGTTCAGGATACGCATGACATGGCAGCATTTCACCGTGAGTATATATATTGATGCCTTTATCTTTAGTCTGTTCAAGCAATATTGCCAAATCTCTCAATTCATGGCCCGTTACAATAATGAAGGGGCCTTTTTCTATATTGGTTGTTACTTTGCGAGGACTTGGTGTTCCATAAGTTTTGGTGTTAGCTTTGTCCAAAAGCTCCATACATTGGAAGTTTATTTTGCCCGTTTTCAGAACTAAATTAAGTAATTCTTCCTTAGAAAGATTTTTGGATATATTTTGCATTGCTTCATAGAAAAAATTGTCAATATCTTCATCTTTATATCCCAATACCCTTGCGTGATGAGCGTATGCTGCGATTCCCTTAAGTCCGAAAAGGATTAAAGATTTCAAACTTCTTGTATCTTCATCACAGTTCCACACATTTTTTATGTCGAATTTTGAATCGCAATTTACATTTTTTCGAACACTTTGAATAAAATTTTGAATAGATTCATTATCAAAATTTACATTAGTAATAGTTGTGAATAGTCCATCTATTAATAACTTTGTATTTATCTCATTTTTTTCATTACAATTAGCAAGCTCTATTAAAGCGCTTGTAAGTTTATCTTGAAGGTTTGCAGTATCTGATTTTTTCCCGCAAATCCCTTGAACAGTGCAGCCCTTGCCGTTTGCAGTTTGTTCACATTGAAAACAAAACATTTTCATAGGTTCCTCCTTATGTTTTAAATGACGACAATTTCAACTTAAAACAAATGTTGAATTATTGTCTTGATGAAAATAGGTAACATTTGGGGATAAATTAATTTTATGAAAATATTTAAGATTAATAAGAATAATTATATTAAATTATACTTGCTGCTCAATCCATCTCATAATAATTGAAACTAAATATTCCTGTTGATTTTGAGTTAATTCTTTCCCCTTTGGAATTTTGTGCCATTTTTCTATACAACTGCGGCAACAAGTTGCTGTTGCATGTTGTGCAATAAAGACGGGGTGCCCTTTCATAGGGGTTTGTTTTCCGTCATTTGCAATTACGGCAGGGGCAATTCTTTTGCTGATAAAGTCTTTTGCGTGTGAACGTATTGTATCAATACCTTTTGACTTTATATAATCTGTATCTTTTTGTTTGAGCTTAAATTTGCTTCTGAATTTTGATTGAGCGAGTTTGTCTAAAATATCCATTGAGTTAAACCTTATTTTAGTTTCATTATAGTACTAATAAGGTTTTACAAAACTAAAAAATAATAAAAAATTAAAAATCTGGGATATATGACAGCCGAAACAATGTCCAAATACTTCCCCATTTTAGCATATTGCATACTTACAGTATTGCTCTATACTTCAGTTATATCAAGTGATTTCAAGGTTTTCTTATCATTCTGACACACTTAATTTAATGTACTACAAGACTATTCTATGAAAAATTATATTGGGTTGTAATATCTCCATTAGGTAATTGAAATACAATTTTTCCATTTATACTGTATACATTTGGAATACCTTTTTTACGATTATTTTCTTGAGCTTTTTTAATTGCTCTATTACCTATCTTTAATAATTTTTTTGCCGTTTTATTCATAACAAAAAACTCATAAATTTATGGTACTAAGCTTTAGTATACCAAGCTCCACGAGTACTTCCATGTTTTATTAAATAATTCTGTTTAACTAAGTTGGCAAGATGTTTTTTTATAGTATTAATATTTGTACTGGTTAATTCTGCTAATTCAGAAATTGTTGCTCGATCTTTTGTTTCAAAAACTTCCATTATTTTTGCAGATATTTTGGGCAGAGCAAGATTTGAAACTTTTTTGGATTCGGTATGCTCTAATTTATATTCAAGCCTTATTTTTTGTTTTTGTAATGTTTTTAAGAAAAACATAAGCCAAGGAGTGTAATCTGGCTTACTTTTCAACGTTGTTTGAGTTTGACGTAATGCTCTATAATATGCTTCCTTATTATCCTCAATAATTGATTCTGTAGAACTGTATGGTATATATTTATAACCCGCTTTTAGTAGTAATAAATTGGTTAAAGCTCTTGATAATCTTCCGTTTCCATCTTGAAATGGATGAATCGCAAGAAAATTTACAACAAAAATACCTATAACTATCAGTGGATGATAAAATCTATCATTAAGATTTTTATTTGTCCATTCTATTAGTTCTTGCATTTTTAGAGGTGTTTCAAAAGGTGTTGTAGTTTTAAATACAATTCCTAATTCTTTTCCTTCACTATCATAAGTAGCTACAGCATTTGATATTTTTTTATATTCACCTTTGTGTTTTTCATCTTTTAATGAATATTCAAGTAAGATTTTATGCAATTGTTTTATATAATTTTCTGATAAAGGAATAACTTCCCAATCTTCAAAAATTGTATCCGCAAGTTTTGCATAACCTACAACTTCTTCTTCATCTCGGTTTGCAAAAGATTGCTTATTTATCCTAGATAGTAATTCTTCAACTTGTTTATCAGATAACTTATTTCCTTCAATACGATTTGAAGAACCTACACTTTCTATTGTGGCAACTTTTTTTAATGCTTGTAATTTTTCAGGTGACATTTGTTGCCAAAGTTTCCAACTGCCTTTGAACTCATCTATTTCACTTATAATTGCAAGCATCTGATTATTAATCTTTATATCTAAATTTTCAAACATAAAATACCTAATTAGACCTAATATGACCTAATAATATATTTTTTTTACCTAATTGTCAAGATTAAATATTTCTCAAAATAATTTTATGCTTATTTTTCCATTTTTAGATATAAGTTTGTAATATCCTTTTTCTCGAGAAAACGGAAGTCTAACAAATATTAAATTAGATTGAAACATCCACTACAAAAGCTTTTACAAAAGGACTCTTTTTATTTACCAAAAGAGAATTTGCGATTTCTTAATTCAAAATTCTCTAAATTTTTTCTTTTTAAATTCTCTTAATTTTGCTAAATCGCACACTGTGCGTGCATTTGCATCATACAAAATGGCGCTAACCATTGCTATGACTGGTAAAATTGGAGACGGTGGGACTCGAACCCACGTCCAAAATGGACCAACATAAGCCTCTACGAGTGTAGATACTTATTCTCTCGACAAATTCAGGAAAGTATCACTACCCTTAAATTTGCCAAAGTACTTTTTG
>CALVAZ010000100.1 GCA_944325675.1 Candidatus Gastranaerophilales bacterium | reverse complement strand
ACATTTTAAAATTACAAGAGTTTGTAAAAATGATGACCTTTTAACCTGTTTTGAAGATAAAGTTATGTGGGGCGCAGGGGATGCCGATCCTGAAGAAGTTGATATGGCAGAGATTAAAACTGCCTCTCATTTTGGTCAAGAAGATTGGGATACGGATATTATTGGGGTTCAATTTGCTAACGGTACTACAGGACTTGTTGCATATAATCCTGATTGCAAACAAAATCCTTTTTCTAATCAAATTACAGGAACCTCTTGTCTTGCTATGCTTTACGATACTGATGGGTTTAAAAGCCCTAATACTTCCGGTAAAGATTTGAGAGCAATAAATGTACTAAGTCTCGGCAGTACTTGTGCATTTGAAATAGCTGGCGTATGCTATACTGCTCCGTTCTTCCCTGAACCTCTCACCAAAGCTGAATGCGAAGAAATAGCAGACTTGGGCTACGGTAATAAAAAAGAATGGTGCGGAGGTTGGCAAAATGATTACTGGGCAGGGGCAATAAAAGCATGCGGTGGCGTCAATAAGGTGCCAACAAGTTCACAGGTTGCAGAAATAGCAAATTATGTATATAACACATCCGACATAGAAGCCAGAAACAATGTATACAATTTAACCCTAGACTATGATAAGGTAGCCGAGTTAGGCTTCACAACTCAGGACTCATACTTTTTCGTTTGGTCTAATGAGGAGTCTAACAGTATCCACGCATACAATCGATACTTCGGCCCTACCTATACGTATGGCTACATCGGTCGCAGCTATAGTAATCGGCAGGCTGTTTGCCTAGGTGATTAATCATTTAACCATTTAATCATTAGCAACACCGTTGCGGAAAACAAATACTCAACAACCCTCTCCCTTCTGGAGAGGGTTTGAATTTCTTAGCGAGCTTAGAAAATTCGGGTGAGGGTCTTTTCTCAAATCGTGCCTTTTATCTTTCAAATATTCTAACAGCGCGCGGCAAAATTCCTAAACAATATGAAATCACAACCCCATAATTTGTTATAGGGATATTTTTTTCATTCGCTATCAGAATTCTCGATAAAACTTCCCGCCTGTTTGTCATACAAGCCCCGCAGTGTATAATCAATTTATAGCTTGATATATCAGGGAAATCGTGACCTGCATAATTATCTATCACAAGATTTTTCCCTGTTTTTTGTCTTAAAAGATTAGGTATCTTAACCCTTCCGATATCATCATCTATTGCATGGTGTGTGCAGCTTTCAAGTATCAGAACTTTGTCCCCATCTTTTAAATTTTGAATTGCACTTGAGCCCTTTACAAATTCATCTAAATCACCCTTTAACCTTGCAAAAAGAATTGAAAAAGATGTCAGAGGGATATCTTCAGGCACGATTTCAGAAACTTTTTTAAAGGCTTGAGAATCAGTAACAACGAGTGCAGGAGGTTGTTTCAAATTTTCAATCGCATCTTTTAATTCAGTTTCTTTAACCACATACGCAAGACAATTGCTATCCAACAAATCTCTTATGGTTTGAACCTGAGGCAAAATCAACCTGCCCTTTGGGGCTTCTTTGTCGATAGGTACAACCAAAATCACAGTATCTTTTTCTGAAACTAAATCCCCAACAATCTTTTGCGGATTAACAAAATCTTCTGGCAAAAGTTTTACAAGGGCTTCTTTAAATCTAAACACAATCTCGCTGTCACTTTTTACTGAAGTGTATAAAACATTCTCAAATCCTTCAATATCAGGCTTTTTAACATCACATTTATTTACAACAACAAGATAAGGTATTTTCAACTCATCAAATATTTTAATCAAGTCTTTTTCATATTTACCTATTCCATTGAAATCACAAACAATCACCCCGACGTCGCAACGGTTGATAATTTTCATCGTTTTTTCAATTCGTTTTTCAGCCAATTCTGTCTTATCATCCAAACCTGCAGTATCTAAAAAAGTAACAGGCCCAATTGGCAGCAATTCCATTGATTTTTCAACCACATCGGTCGTAGTTCCCGCAATTTCTGAAACTATAGATATACTTTGATTGGAAATTCTATTGAGTAATGACGATTTTCCGACATTGGTTTTTCCGAAAATTCCTATATGCAACCTCATAGATTTTAATGTTTTCATAAAACTCCTTGATACTAAAAGACCGACCTTTGAAGGTCGGTCTTTTATAAGAAAATTAACCTCTGATTTTTAACTTTTTAATCAAATCTCTGTATTCATCAAGATTTTGACTTTTTACGTAAGCAAGTAATCTTTTTCTCTTACCAACCATCATCAAAAGACCTCTTTTTGTAGCAAAGTCTTTTTGATTTGTTTTCAAATGTTCAGTAAGTTCAGCGATTTTTTTGCTCATCATCGCAATTTGAACAGCTGCAGAACCGGTATCTTTTTCGTTTGCGCCGTATTTTTTTACGATTTCTTTTTTGTTTTTCAAGTTAATTGACATATTGTTTTTTCCTTTATTTGTTGAGTGACATATTGGCGTAAGCACTCTACAAAGGAAATTTTAAT
>CALVAZ010000099.1 GCA_944325675.1 Candidatus Gastranaerophilales bacterium | reverse complement strand
GGCGCACATACGTGCCGTTGCAAATTTCCCACCATATTCCCTCGCCCCTTGTGGGAGAGGGTTAGGGTGAGGGGTGTAAAATTTGCAATCATTCACCGCGCCTATAATCACGGCGCGGATTGATTAAATCCGCGATAGCGGAGTGAACAATAACTGTAGCCGAAACAAGCATCAAAGGCGTGTATTGTTTGAGCGGTAAAAATATGAGGGTTAGAAAAGTTAATAGTATTTATAGCGAGTTTACACGCCTCTATGTTGAGGCGTACAAGTTATTAGTGAACGCAGCGTGCGGTGGTTTTTGTGCAACTTTTGACATCAAAAGTTGCCGCCTGCGCGCAGCACTCACCGAAGGCTTCTAAATCAATTAATGGCTCAATAATAGTAGTTTTCATGTAAAGCGGTATCACTAATTAATGTGTTATTTTGCTAATAATCTTATATAAGCGTTTTTATCAATATTGTCACAATATCTTGGCCTGCCTCAGGCAGATAATAGTTTTTATGTAAGGCATTTCTCAATCTAAAGATTTACTTTTTATTATAAATTGACGGATTTTAGATAAGTTTAAAATCCTTTCTGTGAAAAGTTTTGGTATGATTTACAAATTAAGATTTGTAAAATTACTATTTATGTAGCACCATAGAACGATGAAAAGTTTACAAAAAGTGGTATAATAATATTAGAGGAGATAATAAATATCTGCCTGGACCCTGTACTGACAGGAGGCAAAAAGAATATGACAGATTTACAATTTCAAAACGACTTAGAGAAATTAATCGAGATCTTGCCCGAAAAGGTCCGAAAGCACATCACCTATGAAAGTATGGAGGATGTTATAGAAATCGTTTTGGACATTGGGCGGGTCCCTGAAATAAGACATTCTTCGGGAAAGATAGAATATTTAGGAAAGAGTGAAGTTAATTACGAAGATATTTCCTATATAACACAGAGAATACAAGATTTTACATCAGATAATCGTTCAGGTATCCCCGGAACACTCCACAGAATCAGTGCAATAAAAAACCGTCAAGGTAAAGTTATAGGTTTAACTTGCAGAATAGGTAGGGTTGTTACGGGGACAATTGCATGCATAAAAGATTTTTGTATGCAGAATAAAAGTATATTATTTTTGGGCAGACCGGGTGTCGGAAAAACAACTAAATTGAGGGAAATTTCAAGACTGGTTGCCGATGAACTCGGAAAGCGGGTTGTGGTAGTCGATACTTCAAATGAAATTGCCGGTGATGGTGATACTCCTCACCCGGCCATAGGACATGCACGTCGTATGCAGGTCCGCCAACCGGAATTTCAAAAGGATATCATGATTGAAGCTGTTGAAAACCACACACCTGAGGTTATTGTAGTCGACGAAATCGGTACCGAAGCCGAAGCTCAAGCAGCAAGGACGATTGCAGAGCGCGGTGTTATGTTGATTGCAACTGCCCATGGTAATACTTTAGAAAATTTGATTAAAAACCCTACATTATCAGATTTGGTTGGTGGTATTCAATCGGTTACTTTAGGAGATGATGAGGCAAAACGCAGAGCTTCACAAAAGACTGTTTTGGAACGTGAAAAACAACCTACATTTGATATTGTCATAGAAATTTTGGACAGAAATACATTGGCAGTATACAAAGATACCGCCGAAGCTGTCGATTACATCTTACGAGGCTGGCCTATCAGACCTGAAATAAGAAAGGTTGACCAAACTTATGAACATCATCAACCGACAATTGCGGAAGAAATCAATAAACTCGAACAAAAAATTCCGGAACCTTCAGATAGTTTGAAGTTCAGCTTCTCAAGAAAGGACTATGTGGAAGGTGTCAAAGCGTTTAAAAAGATATACTTGTATGCTGTATCGAGAAGTATTGTGGAAAAAGTTATAGAACGCTTGGACTTGAATGCAGAAATAACCAGAAGTATTGAAGATGCAGATATTGTAATTGCGCATAAAAACTTTGCAAAAGGCGGCGCTAAGGTATTAAGTACGGCAAACGACTATCGGCTAAGAATTTTCTATGTAAAAACTAATTCCATGGCTCAAATTCAAAAAGTTTTGAAAGAGGCACTTGATGTTCCTGAATCAAATGAGACATTGCGTGGCTATTATGATGATGCTGAAAGAGCATTGGATGAGGCAAAGGCAGCAATTAATAAAATTCTTGCTGGGGCAGAGCATGTTGAACTTCAACCGCAAAATCACCAGATAAGGAAATTGCAGCACGAGCTTGTAGAGCAGCACAACCTTGAGAGTCAATCTGTTGGTGAAGGCGAACAGCGACATTTGAGAATTGTTGGCGGCAGTGATATGAAAAATAAGAGTGCTTAGTGTAAAGATTTGTATTACTTTTTTCGGGTTTTGACAATTTTTTTTGTGTTTTCGTTTAATATAAGCATAAAAAAGGAATTTTTCTATGGAAATTAAACCGGTAAGAGATTTAGAAAATGGCAGAGTTGAGTTGGTGTATTCAAGGAAGCTCTCAAAATCAAAAAGTTATGACAGGCATTTTTCTGTTCCTGCGGATAAGAAAGATAGTTTTGTTTCAGAATTTAAAAAACATGCACAAACTGCCAATATATTCGGTTGGCTCGGTACCGGTATAGCTACGCTGGCAGGTATTTGGTTAGGCGGGAAAATTTCGAGTAAAAAAATACTTTCTTGGGCCGGTGGTGTGGCAGGCGGATTTGCTTTCGGATTCGGTGCTTTAAATATTTTGTCACGTCAAATTTATAAAAAACAACAAGAAATTTTTGATAAATATGACGTTCAACAAGTAACTTATTTACGCGAAGATACAAGCCTTAAATCCGGTAATGCGGCTGCAAGTAAATAAATTATTTATTAACCAGAAAGTTCGTTGTAACTGTCCAAACGGTGATATTGTATTTAGGAGCAATTTTTTCAATGCGTTTTAAGTAGCGGATTTCTTTCTCGGGATTTTCTATTATAAGGACTATTCCGGGCGTTTTATTTAATACTGATGCATAGTAAAGAGATTGACCTATTGCTTCACTCCATTTCTTTGCAAAATCAAATTCTATGGCGTGGGTTTTTGTAACACAATCAACTCGGGTTTTATCCGGTAAAATTACCTCTAATTCGCCATCATTTGCCGTACACCATGCTGCTTGATAATCTTTTTCACGGTAGGCTGAAGCAGGTAAATTGACCAGCAAAAAAATAAAAACCAGTGAAAGGACTTTTCCCATTAGCCCATTGTATAATATACCCTAATTTTAGTATATTAGCCGAGTTTCTATAATTATTTTAATTGTTTAAGCATAGCGGTTGCCGGTGCGTAATTGGGCAGAATTTCAAGGCAGGTTAGGAGTGCTTTTTGGCAATTTTCAATATCATTTTTATTTTTATAAATTTCAGCAAAGATGTAGTGTAATTCAGGGTCTTGGTAAAAATTATCTTTTGCACGGTTTAAAAAAAACATTGCCTGAGGCAGCATATCATTATTTAGAAAAACACGACCTATGAATTTGTGTGTTTCGGGGTTAATAGTGAACATAAAATCCGCATAGCGGACTATTTTTTCAACGTAATCGCCTTTACAGTAGCTGATTAATATATTAAGATCAATTTCCAAAAAATTCCTTAGTTCAAAATATGTGGGATATCTGGATACACAACCCTTTATAAATTCCAGCATTACAAGCCCCCAATGTGCACGGGCATCCTGTTTTTCCAGTTGTTCAAAAATTAGTTGGGCATTTTTTAGATTGTCCAAAATTATTTCACAATAAGCTTGTTCAAGTTTGTAGTTATGCGACTCAAAAAAAGCCTTGCAACCTTTGAATTTGGCAGAAAGAAAGTCTTTTTTTGCAGTTTTATAGTCTAAAATCATATACTAATAATTTTTGTTGTTATTATCACTGAAGGTGAAATCAGGAATCATGGTATTCATCATCATTGCTTGAATGACCTGTGGGTCAACTTTTTCGCCATTTTGGTATTGATTTAAGAGGAATGGTACCATATTCATCATTGAGTTGTTGTTATTGTTTCCATTTCCCAAAAACATGCTCATATCGTTATATTGATTATTTATTGGCATATTTACGGGATTGACCGAAATATTAACACCTGCATTTTTAAGAGTTTGGATTGCTTGAAGTATTTCATCATCAGATGCGGTGTTTGATGCCAGTTTGTCATCTGCCGTTAGTTCACTTTTTTGGTCAAATTTCTGGATTTTTTCAATGTCTTCTTCTTCAAGGTCTTGTTTTTGGTTAATAGTTTTTTGAATATCTTTTAGTTGTTTTTCTTTAACTTGTTGATTAAGTTCGTCAGAAAATCCATTTCCGTATGGCGAATTGATAAAACTGTCTAATGTGGGGTCAGACCCTTCATCGGCTCCCGGACAAGCCGGCCCGCCTACCAAACAATCTCTGCCCCTTAAGGCGTATTGTTTTAGTGTTTTATCTGAATTCAGTTTCATTACCTGTTCATACGCTTTTACTGCTTGATCCTTCTTGCCTACTTTAGAATACGACATACCCATGTAGTAGTATACAACAGGGTTTGATGGGTCTATTTTGGTTAAGGATATCATTTCTTGAAGGCATCCTGAATAATTTCCGTTTTTATATTTTCTTACTGCACTATCAATATTTGCATTCGCATAATATATATCTTCAGATTCCCATTC